>CAZRRW010000135.1:0-3678 GCA_964602505.1 uncultured Burkholderiaceae bacterium | reverse complement strand
ACGATGTTTTTCTCCGGCACGAAGCCCCAGAAACGCGAATCCAGCGAATTATCGCGGTTGTCGCCCATCATGAAGTAGTGGCCGGGCGGCACCTTGCAGGTCACACCCTCGACGCTGTAGCGGCAGTTCTCCCGAAAAGGGAAGTCCCCGGCCATGGAGATGGTAGAGGGCCGGTCATCATCGTTGAGCACCCGGTGGTGCACCGGGCCAAGCTGCTCCTCGAACTGGCGGCTGTAGCGCATGCCGTCATCGTTGAAGTACTCGGGCAACGCCTTGACGTCCAGGACCTGTCCATTGATCGTGACCCTCTTGTTCAGGTAGGCCACTTCGTCGCCTGGCAGGCCCACCACCCGCTTGACGTAGTCGACGCTCGGGTCAGGCGGGTAGCGAAACACCATCACGTCGCCCCGCTGCGGGCTGTTCACGTCGATGATCTTCTGGTTGATCACCGGCAGCCGTACGCCGTAGGTGAACTTGTTGACCAGGATGAGATCGCCCACTTCAAGGGTTGGAATCATCGAACCAGACGGAATCTTGAATGGCTCGGCCACGAACGAGCGCAACAGAAACACCACGCAGATCACCGGAAACAGCCCAGCTGTCCAGTCCATCCACCATGGCTGCATCAAGAGCTGATCGCGGGCACGAACGACTGCCTCCGGGCTGTCTGCCTTGACCCCCTGCGACGCGAGACTGGCCCTCAAGGCGGCGTCTTGCGACATCAGCGCCTCGGCCGCGGCTCGGCGGCGAGGCCAGAAGTACAAGCGCTCGGCCAGCCAGAACAGGCCTGTCACACAGGTCAGCACAAACAGCAGCAGGGAAAAGTTGCCCCCAGCCTTGCCAAAGTACCAGGCGCCGAGGTAGCCCACGAGGGCGGCATACAGCACCCAGGTCAGGCCACTGAAGAGGCCGTCCAGGCGACGGTCGATAGGGGGTGATGCACCCGCCTCGGGGGTTGGGGGAACGCTCATCGATCTTCCACCTGCAGGATGGCGAGGAAGGCCTCCTGAGGCACCTCGACCGAGCCGATCTGTTTCATGCGCTTCTTGCCAGCCTTCTGCTTTTCAAGCAGCTTGCGCTTGCGGCTGATGTCGCCGCCATAGCACTTGGCCAGCACGTTCTTGCGCATGGCCTTGATGTTTTCGCGGGCGATGATATTCGCGCCGATGGCGGCCTGGATGGCCACGTCATACATCTGGCGCGGGATGATCTCCCGCATCTTGGCGGCCACCTCGCGGCCACGGTACTGGCTTTGGCTGCGGTGGACGATGATGGACAGGGCATCGATCCGGTCGCCGTTGATGAGCATGTCGACCTTCACGACATCCGCCGGACGGTACTCCTTGAACTCGTAGTCCATGCTGGCGTAGCCGCGGCTCACCGATTTGAGCCTGTCAAAGAAGTCGAGCACGATCTCACCCAAGGGCATGTCGTAGCGGAGCATGACCTGTCGGCCGTGGTAGCTCATGTCGAGCTGCACGCCCCGCTTGGCGTTGCACAGGGTCATCACCGGCCCGACATAGTCCTGCGGCATGTACAGCGCCACTTCGACAATGGGCTCGCGGATTTCTCGGATGCGCCCCGGATCAGGCATCTTGCTGGGGTTGTCCACCACCAAGGTGGTGCCGTCGGCCACCACCACCTCGTACACCACGCTGGGCGCCGTGGTGATGAGGTTCTGGTCGAACTCCCGCTCCAGGCGCTCTTGCACGATCTCCATGTGCAGCAGGCCCAGGAAGCCACAGCGGAACCCGAAACCCAGGGCCTGGCTCACCTCTGGCTCGAAACGCAGGGAGCTGTCATTGAGCTTGAGTTTTTCGAGCGCATCGCGCAACTGGTCGTACTCGCTCGCCTCGGTGGGGTAGAGCCCGGCAAACACCTGGGGCTGAATCTCCTTGAAGCCGGGCAGAGGTGTCTTGGCGGTGGCGCTGTCGTTCTGGCCCTTCGGAGCAAGGGTCAGGGTGTCGCCTACCTTGGCGGCCTGCAACTCCTTGATCCCGGCAATGACGAACCCTACCTCTCCTGCGCTCAAGGCTTCGCGCTGCTCGCTTTTCGGGGTGAATACGCCCAGTTGTTCCACCGGGTAGGTGGCGCCTGAGGCCATCAGCTGGATCTTGTCGCGCTTGGTGAGCTGGCCGTCTACCACCCGCACCAGCATGACCACGCCCACATAGGCGTCGTACCAGCTGTCGATGATCATGGCGCGCAGCGCGGCGTCCGGGTCGCCACGCGGTTCCGGCACCCTGGCAACGATGGCCTCGAGAATTTCGTCAATGCCCAGGCCCGTCTTGGCGCTGCAGGGAATGGCATCGGCGGCATCGATGCCGATCACGTCCTCGATCTCCTGCTTGGCACCTTCCGGGTTGGCCTGCGGCAGATCCATCTTGTTGAGCACGGGCAGCACCTCAACGCCGAGTTCGATGGCCGTGTAGCAGTTGGCCACGGTCTGGGCCTCCACCCCCTGGCTGGCATCTACCACCAGCAGCGCGCCCTCGCAGGCCGACAGACTGCGGCTCACCTCGTAGCTGAAGTCCACGTGCCCCGGGGTGTCGATGAGGTTCAGGAGGTAGGTCTCGCCATTCTGGGCGCGGTAGCTCAGCGCGGCGGTCTGGGCCTTGATGGTGATGCCCCGCTCCTTCTCGATGTCCATCGAGTCGAGCACCTGCGCCTCCATCTCGCGTTCGCTGAGGCCGCCGCAGCGCTGAATCAGCCGGTCGGCCAGCGTCGACTTGCCGTGGTCGATGTGGGCAATGATGGAGAAGTTTCGGATGTTCTTCATGAAGCAATGCGGCTATGTGCTGGCAGACAAACAGAAATGCCGCTGCGTAACGGGGCTTGGCTTGGTCTGCCAGACAAAAAAAAGGCGCGTCGAATTGAGTGACGCGCCTTCCAACAAAATGTATGGCAACTGACTTGTTGGACTTTCATTGTAGGGAGTTTTGGCTGCTTGCAAGCCCGCCAGGCAGGCTTTTTTGCCCCGTTGCAGCCCCCCAACGCAGCAATTTATGAACAGTTTATCCACAGGTATTGTGGATACCGCCAGTTGGCAAATCAACCTAACCAGTCACCCCTTGAATGTGTCGCTGTTCTGGCCAGATTGAGCGAATAGCAAGCGGTAATAGACGCAGGACAAGGCTGAATGTGAGCGCACGCTCATTTACAGTCTACGCTATCGGACACTCGGCCGGATCACGGCGTACTGAGTCCACTCACCACGCCGGAACAGGACGCTGACTGGCTTGCTGCGGTCTAGGGCCTTGACCGCGGCCTCAAAGCTCTTCACGTCGGTGACGTCGGCATTGGCCATGGCCAGGATCACATCGCCCTCCCGCAGGCCGGCACGTGCACCAACACCTTCAACGGCTTCAACCCGCACCCCGCCCTTGATCTTGAGTTGGGCCTTCTGGGCATCCGTCAGATCGGCAACGGTCAGGCCGATCGCCGCACCGGCCTGGGACGGCGCCGGACGCGGGGGCTCGGCACTGGCGTGGCGCCGGGGGCGGTCTGGCTCAAACTCGGCCACCGCCACGGTCAGGTCCCGCGTCTGCCCGCGCCGCAGCACCTGAATGGTGGAGCGGGTGCCAGGCTTGGTACCGCCCACGATGCGGGGAAGGTCGCTCGACTTCTCGATCAGGCGCCCGTCGAACCGCAGGATGATGTCACCAGCCTCGACCCCAG
>CAZRRW010000134.1:0-7013 GCA_964602505.1 uncultured Burkholderiaceae bacterium | reverse complement strand
GCATGTAGCGCACCAGCCAGCCCCAGGGCACGTCGCGCATGATGTACTCGACCGAGGCGAAGGCCAGGGTGGCATCGGGCTTGTAGTGCATCACCAGGAAGATGCCGGTGACGATCTGGATCACCAGCACCAGCAGCGCCAGCGAGCCAAAGAAGTAGAAGAAGTTGAAGTTCTTCGGGGCGTAGTACTCCGACAGATGCTCCTTCCACAGCTTCGAGAGCGGGAAGCGGTTGTCCACCCAGTTCAGCGCCTTGTCTGCGATGGGCGCGTTGGGGGAGATTTCTTTCATTTCAGCCATGGTTTGCGTGCAAAACAGATGGGCGCAGGAAAATGCCTGAAAAGGATCGTCAAGCCTTCTTGGCTTCACCGATCAACAAGCGGGTGTCCGACAGGTAGGTGTGCGGCGGCACTTCCAGGTTGTCGGGCGCGGGCTTGTTCTTGAACACACGGCCAGCCATGTCAAAGGTGGAGCCGTGGCACGGGCACAGGAAGCCGCCGGCCCAGTCGTCGGGCAGGCTCGGCTGTGCGCCAGTCTGAAACTTGTCGGTGGGCGAGCAGCCCAGGTGGGAGCAGATGCCCACGGCCACCAGGATCTCCGGCTTGATGGAGCGCCACTGGTTGCGCGTTTCCGGCATGGGCGTGACTTCGGCGGCCTTGCGCTGCGACATCGGGTCGGCCAGCTGCGGGTCCAGCTTCTTGAGCGCCTCGATCTGCTCGGGCGTGCGCTTGATGATCCACACTGGCTTGCCGCGCCACTCGACCGTGACCTTCTCGCCCGGCTTCAGGGCGGAGATGTCCACCTCGACCGAGGCACCGGCCGCCTTGGCTTTTTCGGAAGGCTGGAAGGTGCTGACAAACGGCACCACAGTGGCAGCGCCGCCAGCGGCACCCACACAACCGGCCGTGATGAGCCAGGTGCGTTTGCTGTTGTCGGGGGCAGTTTCACTCATGCGAAAACCTCAATCAAACTCAAACTAAGCAGGGGGCGAGGCCATGGCGTTGCACCAAGGCGCAAAACCTGCTGATTCTAGCCGCAGGCCACGACGCCCCCCCGGTAAACCCTGAGCAGCCCGAGCGCAGCAAGGGGTCGCCAGCAACGGGTTTGTCATACTTTGGTGTGCGCAATCGGTGGGCGCAGCCGATGGGCGCTTCAAGCAGCCACCGGCCCGCCCTCACCCTGACCCATCATCTGAGGAGAAGTTCATGGGCATGATGTCCGAATTCAAGGAATTTGCCGTCAAGGGCAACGTGGTCGACCTGGCGGTCGGCGTGATCATCGGGGCCGCCTTCGGCAAGATCGTCGACTCGGTCGTCGGCGACCTCATCATGCCCCTCGTTGGCGCCATCTTCGGCAAGCTCGATTTCTCCAGCCTCTTCATCGTGCTGGGCAATGTCCCTGCCGGCACCGCCATGACGCTGGACGCGCTGAAGAAGGCCGGTGTGCCGGTGTTTGCCTACGGCAACTTCATCACCGTGGCGGTCAACTTCGCCATCCTGGCCTTCATCATCTTCATGATGGTCAAGCAGATCAACCGCCTCAAGCGGGCTGAACCGGCTGCACCGCCTGCGCCAGCCGCCCCGCCCGAAGACGTGGTGCTACTGCGCGAGATCCGCGACGCGCTGAAGAAGTAAGCCAGGCGCGGGGGCACAGCCCGCGGCACGTGCCCGGCCTGGCTCAGCCTGGCGCCTGCGCCAGTCGGCGCGCCATCTGTATGGCCGCCACCAAGGCCGAAGGATCTGCCACGCCCTGGCCCGCAATGTCGAACGCGGTGCCGTGGTCGGGGCTGGTGCGCACGAACGCACGGCGCTGCCCTCCTTCCAGCGGCCCGGGCAGGCCCAGCGTCACGTTCACGCCCCCCTCTAGGCCAAGGTACTTCACCGGGATCAGCCCTTGGTCGTGGTACATCGCGACCACGGCGTCAAACCGGCCTGTGCCACCCTTGCCACGGGCCTGCATGAACACAGTGTCTGACGGATGGGGGCCGGTCGCGCCAATGCCCTGGGCCCTGGCGTCGGCCACGGCGGGCGCAATGTGGTCGATCTCTTCGCGGCCGAACAAACCGCCCTCACCCGCATGTGGGTTGAGCCCCGCCACCGCGATGCGCGGGCGGGCCACACCGAAGTGCTGCAGGGCGGCGTGGGTGATGACGATGGTCTGAAGCACCCGCTCGCGGGTCACGGCCTCAATGGCCTCGCGCAGGCTCAGGTGGATGCTCACGAGCACGGTGCGCAGTTCCTCGTTGGCCAGCATCATGCGCACGGGCAGGTCGGCCACCGCCACGCCCAGGTGCTGCGCAGCCAGCGCCTGCAGCAGTTCGGTGTGGCCCGGGTGCGGCACGCCCGCAGCGGCCAGGGCCTCTTTGTGGATGGGTGCCGTCACCAAGCCCGCCGCCTCGCCCCGCAGGGCCGCCTGCGCGGCCTGGGTGATGGCTGCGGCTGCGGCAGCACCCGCCAGGGCGCTCACCTTGCCGTACCCAAGATCCGGCAAGGGCGCGACCCCTTGGGTGGACCATACCGGGACGGCCTTCGCCGCAACCGGCGCCGCAGCGCCTGCCTGCGGCACCGCCACCACCTGCCAGCCCGGTGCATGCGCCGCCACCGCCCGCTGCATCACGCCCAGGTCACCCACCACCACACAGCCCCGGGCTTCACTGCCCGTGTTGTCTGCACCCGCAGCGCCCGTGGAGAAGGCTTTGGCCACCACCTCCGGCCCGATGCCGCAGGGGTCGCCCATGGTGATGAGCAGGGGCTTGGGCGTCATGTCACCGGGCCCAGTGGCGCAGGGCAAGCTGGCTCATGCCGGGTTTGGCAGGTCGATGAAGACATGCGCCAGGCCCAACTCGGCCGCCGCCTGCGCCGCCAGTGCCGGGGCGCCAAAGCGCTCGGTGGCGTGGTGGCCGCAGGCCAGATAGGCCACGCCGCACTCGCGGGCGTAGTGCGCCTGGGGCTCCGAGATTTCGCCGGTGATGAAGGCATCGGCACCCGCTGCAATGGCCGCCTCAAAGTACCCCTGAGCCCCACCGGTGCACCAGGCCAGGCGCTTCAAGGGGCGGCCATCGCCCTCGACCACCGCGACCCCGCGCCAGCCAGGGTGGGCGAGGGCCGCGCGCGCCCGCTCCACCAGATCGGCAAGGCGGGCATGGGGGGACGGCCCCATGAACCCCAGGTCCTGCTCGCCAAACCGGGCGTCGGCCTGGGCGCCCAGGCGCTGCCCGAGTTGCGCGTTGTTGCCCAGGGTGGGGTGCGCGTCCAGCGGCAGGTGGTAGGCCAGCAGGCTGATGTTGGCCTCGATCAGGCGGCCCAGGCGCTGGCGCATCCAGCCCGTGACACGCCCGTCCTGCCCGCGCCAGAACAGCCCGTGGTGCACCAGCAGCGCGTCGGCCCCGGCCTCAATGGCGGCCTCGATGCAGGCCAGGCTGGCCGTCACCCCGCTGGCCAGCTTGCGCACAGTCGCCCGCCCCTCCACCTGCAGGCCGTTCGGCCCGTAGTCCTTGAAGCGCCCACACTCGAGCCATGCGTCCAGCCGGCTCACCAATTCGTCCCGTTGCACCATGCATGCATTTTGACGGGGCAGAATCAGCGCATGCGAAAACTCTGGCTGGTCTTTGCGCAGACGGTGACGGTGTGTCTGGGCGTGCTCTTTGTGGTGGCCACGCTCAAGCCCGAATGGGTAAGCCGCAACCCCATGGGCATGATGCCCTCGTTCGTGTCCATCCGCGAAGCTGCGGCCCCGACGGACGGCAAGCACCCGGGCACCGGCTACAGCGCTGCCGCCAAGCGGGCCCTGCCCTCGGTGGTGGCCATCAACATCGCCAAGGCGGCGGCGCCCAACCCACACGCGCGTGACCCCTGGTACCGCTTCTTCTTTGGCGACAAGGAAGACAACGAACCCCAGGCGGGCATTGGCTCGGGCGTGATCGTCAGCGCCGAGGGCTACATCCTGACTAACAACCACGTGGTCGAGGGCGCCAATGACATCGAGGTCAGCCTGGGTGACGGCCGCCGCGCCACCGCCAAGCTGGTGGGGGCCGACCCCGACACCGACCTGGCCGTGCTGAAGATCGATCTGCCCAACCTGCCCGCCGCCACCTTTGGCGACTCCAACGCCCTGCAGGTGGGCGACGTGGTGCTGGCCATCGGCAACCCCTTTGGCGTGGGCCAGACCATGACCAGCGGCATCGTCAGCGCCCTGGGCCGCAACCGGCTGGGCATCAATACCTTCGAGAACTTCATCCAGACCGACGCCGCCATCAACCCCGGCAACTCGGGCGGCGCACTGGTGGATGCGGCCGGCAACCTGATGGGCATCAACACCGCCATCTACTCGCGCAGCGGCGGCAGCATGGGCATTGGCTTCGCCATCCCAGTGTCCACCGCACGGCAGGTGCTGGAGGCCATCATCAAGGAGGGTCAGGTCACCCGCGGCTGGATTGGCGTGGAGCCCAAGGACCTGAACGCCGACCTGGCCGAAACCTTTGGTCTGAAGCAGACCGAGGGCGTCATCATCACCGGCGTGCTGCAGGGGGGGCCAGCGGCCAACGCGGGCCTGCGCCCGGGCGACGTGATCACCCAGGTGGGCGACAAGCCCGTGCGCAACGTGCCCGAGCTACTTGCCGCGGTGGCGGCCCTCAAGCCCGACACCAAGGCCCCCCTGAAAGTGGTGCGCCGGGGCGACACCACCGACGTGAACGTCACCATCGCCAAGCGGCCCAAGCCGCGCAGAGGTTGAGACGGGCAGTGCGGGCGCAACAACCTCAGCGCCGCGCGTGGGCGCGGTAGCGGTCGAACCGGGCCGCGCCCTGGGCGGCGCCCAGGTAGGTGGGCCCCACCGTCTCCAGAGCCGCCGGGGTGATGCCCAGCGCCGCCAAGCCCGGCAGGCTGCCGGTGGCCACGTTGTCGGCCTTCAATGAATCCACGTTGTCGCGGCTCATCAGCGTGGGGCCGGGCAGCCACTCCATGAAGAAGGCCTGCAACTTGCCCACGCTCAGTGGCAGCGGCAGCACTGGGCGCCGCACGCCCGCCGCGTGGCCTGCATAGCGCACCAGATCAGCCAGCGTGTAGGTGCCCGGGCCAACACATTCGTAGGCCTGCCCCACGCTGCCCACCGCCTGCGGCCCCACCAGGGCGTTCACGATGGCCTGGGCCACGTCTTCCACCCACACCGGCTGGAACTTCGTCTGCGCGCCAGCCAGGGGCATCAGCGGCGCCATGGCCTGTAGGCTGGCGAAGGTGTTGAGGAACTTGTCGTCGGCGCCAAAGATAACGCTGGGGCGCAGCAGCGTCCACGACAGCCCGCTTTGGCGGATGACCGCCTCGCCCGCAGCCTTGCTGCGCTGGTACATCGACGGGCCGTTCGCATCGGCCCCGAGGGCGCTCACATGCACCAGGCGCTGCACCCCCTGCGCCTGCATGGCGGCCACCAGGCTGCGGACCAGGCCCACATGCGCCGCCTCAAAGCTGCGCTCATTGCCGTGCAGGATGGCCACCAGGTTGACCACCGCGTCGTGCCCCGGCAGCAGGCCGCGCAGGGCGGCCTCGTCCAGGGTGCGGACTTCACGCACCTCGGCGGTGGGCAGGGGCAGCAGGTGCTTGGCGCGTTCGCGCCGCCGGGTGGGCACGGTGACCCGGTGGCCCAGGGCCACCAGCTTCTCGCACACATGGCGGCCCACAAAGCCGGAGCCACCGAGGATCAGAAAGCGCTTCATGTCTGCAAACTCAAGGGATTTCTCTGTTCGGGGCGGGTGCCGAGGCATCCCGTGGCCCCACGGTGCCGATGCGTGCCCGCAGGCTCTGCGGCCGGCCGCTCAGCAAGGCCGCGTACCAGGTGGCGTTGGAGGTCACCTTCTTCACGTAGTCCCGCGTCTCGGTGAAAGGCACGTTCTCGGCCCAGATGGCGGCGTCGAGCACCGGGCCTTCGCGCCATCGGCGGCTTCGCCCGGGCCCGGCGTTGTAGGCGGCAGCGGCCAGCGACTGGTTGCCGCCAAAGTCGTCGAGCACGATCTTCAGGTAGCCAGTGCCCAGCGCAATGTTGACGTCGCGGTCGTTCACCATGTCGGGCGTGAAGCCATCCAGGCCGATGCGCCGCGCCGTCCAACGGGCGGTGGCCGGCATCAGCTGCATCAGGCCCGAGGCCCCCACATGGGAGCGGGCGTCCATGATGAAGCGGCTTTCCTGGCGGATGAGGCCGTACACGTAGGCCGGGTCCAGCCCGATCTCGCGGCTGCGCTTCATCACGGCCTCTCGGTGCGGCGTGGGGAAGCGCTGTTCCACGTCCACTTCCTCGCGGGTGCGGTCGCTGGTGTTGATGCAGCGGTCGTACACCTCCTGTTCACAGGCCAGTGCGGCGGCAGCCAGCAGCTCACGGTCAGGCAGCTGGCCCCAGGCCAGACGGCCTTGGGCGGCGGCCTCAGGCTGCGGCGGGCGGGCAAAGTTGACCGTCCAGTTCCATTCGCGCACGCCATCCAGCCGCAGGCTGCCCCCCAGCTCGATCAGCTTGAGCGCCCGCTGCAGCCCGGCATTGCCGCGCGCGGCCTCGCGCTCGGCCGCGGTCAGCGGCGCAGGCCGGGGCGGCAGGCTGAGCGGGCGGCCCAGGTCTTCGGCGGCCAACTGCCCGTAAAAGCCCCACAGGCTGGGGCCTGTGGCCAGGCGCGCCAGGATGGCATCCGCCTCGCTGCGCAGAGCAGCAGGCTCTTGCGAGGTGGCCGCCAGCTGGCGCAAGGCCCGGGCCTTCCAGTAGGCCCAGGTGGCGTCGGCCTGGCCTTCGGGGCTCATGGCGTTGATGCTTTGCAGCGCCTGCTGCCAGCGCCCGGCCCGCAGGGCAGCGCGGGTCATCCAGCCCAGGGTGTCGTCGGTGTGCTGGGCGTCGTTGCCCAGGCGGGCCTTGTCGGTCTGCTCGGGCGCGTCGCTCGACAAGCGCATGGCGTTGTACTTGGCCACCATGCCCCAGGCATAGCCCCGCTGCTCGGGCGTGAGCTCGGCGCCATTGCGCTCGAGCCAGGTGGCGGCGGCGTCGG
>CAZRRW010000133.1:0-7183 GCA_964602505.1 uncultured Burkholderiaceae bacterium | reverse complement strand
CTCAAGCGCGGCGAAGTGCCCGAGGTGGTGCTGAACAACCTGTACAAGCAAACGCAGCTGCAAGACACCTTTGGCATCAACATGGTCGCACTGGTGGGCGGCCAGCCCAAGCTGTGCAATCTCAAGGACCTGATCGAGGTCTTCCTGGACCATCGGCGCGAGGTGGTCACCCGCCGCACCGTGTTCAATCTGCGCAAGGCGCGTGAACGAGGTCACGTACTCGAAGGGTTGGCGGTGGCACTGGCCAACATTGACGAGTTCATCCGCATCATCCGCAACGCACCCACCCCCCCTGTGGCCAAGGCCGAACTCATGGCCAAGAGTTGGGACAGCCAGCTGGTGCGCGAGATGCTGACCCGCTCCAAGGCCGACGGCGGCACCATCAACGCGGATGACTACCGCCCCGACGGCCTGGAGCGGCAGTACGGCATGCAGGACAGTGGCCTCTATCGACTGAGTGACACGCAGGCGCAGGAAATCCTTCAGATGCGCCTGCAGCGCCTGACTGGGCTCGAACAGGACAAGATCGTCGCCGAGTACAAGGAGGTGATGGCCGAGATTGACGACCTGCTCGACATCCTGGCCAACCCCTCGCGGGTAGCAACCCTCATCGGTGAGGAACTAGCCGCCATCAAGGCGGAGTTTGGCCAGACCCGGTTGGGGGCGCGCCGCAGCTTCATCGAACCGAATGCGCAAGACCTGGCCACGGAAGACCTGATCACGCCGACAGACATGGTGGTCACATTGAGCCATGCGGGCTATGTGAAGAGTCAGCCGCTGTCCGAGTACCGGGCGCAGCGGCGCGGCGGCAGGGGCAAGCAGGCCACTGCCACCAAGGAAGACGACTGGATCGACCAGCTGTTCATCGCCAACACCCATGACTGGCTGCTGTGCTTTTCCAACCGCGGGCGCATGTACTGGCTCAAGGTCTGGGAGGTTCCCGCCGGGTCACGCGGCTCACGCGGGCGCCCGATCGTCAACATGTTCCCCTTGGCAGAGGGCGAGAAGATCAACGTGGTGCTGCCCCTGACTGGGGAGTTCAGAAGCTTCCCGTCCGATCACTTCGTTTTCATGGCGACGTCCATGGGAACGGTGAAGAAGACCTCGCTGGATGAGTTCAGCAACCCGCGCAAGGCCGGCATCATCGCTGTGGACCTGGACGAAGGAGACTTCCTGATCGGCGCCGCGCTCACCGACGGCAAGCACGATGTGATGCTGTTCTCGGACGCAGGGAAAGCGGTTCGTTTCGACGAGAACGACGTCCGCCCCATGGGCCGCCAAGCGCGCGGCGTTCGGGGCATGCTGCTCGACGACGGCCAGCACGTGATCGCGATGCTGGTGGCCGAAGACGAACAGCAGTCCGTGCTGACCGCCACGGAGAACGGCTTCGGAAAGCGGACGTCGATCACCGAGTACACCCGCCATGGTCGCGGCACCAAGGGCATGATCGCCATCCAGCAGTCGGAGCGCAATGGCAAGGTCGTGGCAGCCACCCTGGTCCACGCCGACGACGAGATCATGCTGATCACCGACACGGGTGTGCTGGTTCGCACCCGGGTGGCCGAGATCCGCGAACTGGGCCGGGCCACCCAGGGGGTCACCCTGATTGGCCTGGACGACGGGGCCAGGCTCAGTGGTCTTCAGCGCATCGTCGAAAACGACGCCGAGAGCGGCGATCTGGGCGCCGATACCTCCTCCAACCCATCAGAAAACCCACCTGAGGACCCGTAGCCATGAACACCGTTTTCCGTCAAACTGCTTTCGCCAGCCTGGCCGTCCTCGCGCTGACCGCCAGCGGCGCGGCGGTTGCACAAGGCGCCGCGCCCAGCACGGGCTCGACAGCGGCTCCGGCCGCGCCCGCCAACATCCCGGCGGCACGGCGTCAGCTGGCCGAACGGGTGGTCAACCTCCAGAAAGGGCCTGAACTGCAACGCTTGCTGGCCCAGCTAGTGGACGAGGCGGCGGCACCCGTAGTTGAAAAGTGGGCGCAGCGGCTTTCCGAGGTGCCTGAGGCACGTCAGGCTGCGATGCGAGACCGCCTGAACACCGAGTTGCAGAAGTTCGGCCGCGATGTGGCTGGCCTTCTGGAAGCCACGGCCGATCGCGTGGGTCGAGAGACACTTGCACCGGCCTATGCGGAGCGTTTCACCGACACAGAGCTGCGTGCCCTCATCGGCATGTTCGAGGCACCAGCCTACAAGAAGTACCAGGAAGTGGCCCCTCAGCTTGGGGGCGTCTTCGTACAGGCGCTCATTGAAGGGGTACGCACCCAGGTGCAAGACCGACGCGGTGCGTTCGACGCCACCGCAGCACAGATCGTCAACCCCTGACCGGGCACTTTCTCGTCCTGCCACTGACTTGACGCGGCGTCCCTACAACTTCTCTGCAGGTCCGGCGGCCTTGCCGGAACCTGTACTTGCCCAGGCTGCAGCCGAGATGCTGGACTGGCGCGGCAGCGGCATGAGCGTGATGGAAATGAGCCATCGCGGCAAGCACTTCAGCGAGATCCACGCCCAGGCACTGGCAGATCTGCGCGCCCTGCTGCAGGTTCCGGACGACTTCGCCATCCTGTTCATACAAGGCGGTGGCCTGGCAGAGAACGCCATCGTGCCCCTGAACCTGAGCCGTGGCGGAGTGATGGACTTCGTGGTCACGGGTTCCTGGTCACAGAAATCTTTCGAGGAGGCCAAACGCTACGGCCAGGCGCGGCTGGCGGCCGACGCGTCCGCGTCAGGGTTCACTCATATCCCCTCTGCGGCCAACTGGGCCCTGAGTGCCAACGCAGCCTATGTGCACATTTGCAGCAATGAGACCATCCATGGGGTGGAGTTCCACCAGTTGCCCGACCTGAAGGGCCTGGGCTGCCCAGCCCCCTTGGTGGCCGACGTCTCTTCGCACATGCTCTCCCGTCCGATCGACTGGTCTCGGGTCGGGCTGGCGTTTGGCGGGGCCCAGAAGAACGTAGGACCTGCCGGGCTCACTTTGGTGTTTGCGCACAAGGATCTGCTGGGTCATGCGCTGCCCGTCTGTCCGGACGCCTTCAACTACGCCACGGTCGCCAAGCACGACTCGATGTTCAACACGCCCCCCACCTATGCTATCTACATCGCGGGCTTGGTGTTCCAGTGGCTCAAGGATCAGCGGGAGGACGGCCCGAACGGTGAACTGAAAGGCGTGGCCGCCATCGAGCAGCGGAATCTGCGCAAAGCGGAGATGCTGTACCGTGCCATCGACGGCTCGACGCTGTACGCCAACCGAGTCGACCCTGCCTGCCGCTCCAGGATGAACATCCCCTTCTTTCTTGCAGACGAGTCTTTGAACGACCGGTTTCTCGCGGGTGCCGCCAACGCAGGCCTGCTGCAGCTCAAGGGGCACAAGTCCGTAGGCGGCATGCGGGCGAGCCTCTACAACGCCATGCCGCTGTCTGGTGTGCAAGCCTTGGTGGACTACATGAAGGAGTTTGAGCGCTGTGCCTGAGGCCAATACCGATTCGACGGCCGCGCTGGACACGCTGCGCCAGCGGATTGACACGCTCGATACGCAGTTGCTGGCCCTGCTGAACGAACGCGCCAGCGTGGCCGAGGCGGTCGGGCGCGTCAAGCGGGCCGAAGGCTCACCCGTCTACCGGCCTGATCGCGAAGCACAGGTGCGTGCGCGTCTGCAGTCGCTCAACACCGGCCCCCTGCCGGGCGAAGCCATTGACACCATCTGGCGCGAGATCATGTCCGCCTGCAGGTCGCTGGAGGCCCCTGAAAAGGTGGCCTACCTGGGCCCCGTCGGCACCTTCAGCCAGGAAGCCTTGATCGTCGCGTTTGGTCATGCCGCCGAAGGCATGCCCTGCCCAAGCTTCGACGATGTGTTTCGTTCGGTGGTGTCGGGCACCGCCGACTTCGGCGTCGTGCCACTCGAAAACTCGACCGAGGGCGTGGTGGCACGCACCATGGATCTGCTGCTGGCCCAGCCCGTGCAACTGCTGGCCGAGGTCAGTCTGCCGGTGCGGCATGGTCTGTTGCGCCAGCACCAATCCCTGGAGGGCATCGTCGCGGTCTGTGCGCATCCGCAGGCGCTGGCTCAGTGCCACGGCTGGCTCAGCACCCACTTGCCAATGGCCGAGCGACGCGCGGTGGCAAGCAATGCCGAGGGTGCTCGGTTGGCCAGCACAGACCCAAGCCTCGCCGGTATCGCGTCCGCGCACGCCGCACAGCATTACGGCCTGATGGAAGTAGCCGCCGCCATCCAGGACGACCCCCTCAACCGAACGCGGTTTGGTGTGATCGGGCCGCTCAGGCCCAGTGTGGCGCTGCCCACCCATGCCTCTGGCGCCTTGGCCGGTGCGCCCATGCGAACCAGCGTGGTGGTGTCCGTGCCCAACCGTCCTGGCGCCCTTCATGACGTCCTGGTGCCCTTCAAGCGCCACGGCGTGTCCATGTCACGCTTCGAGTCGCGTCCTGCGCGTTCAGGACAGTGGGAGTATTCATTCTTCATTGACCTGGAAGGTGCTGCCCATGACACATCGGTCGCTGCATCGCTTCAGGAACTCCAGGCGGTTTCCGCCTTTTTCAAGCTGCTGGGCAGCTACCCGGTGAGCAGCCGGGACTGAGCCCCAATCGCCATGTATGAACAACTCGGTCTGATCGGCTGTGGCCTCATGGGAGGGTCGTTCGCACTTGCTCTGAAGCGGGCCGGGGTGGTCAAGCGCGTCGTGGGCTACAGCAAGTCCCCCACCACCACCGAGGTCGCACGGCGTATGGGCGTGGTGGACGTGGCGGCAGAGTCTGCCTTGCTGGCGGTCAGCGGCTCCGATCTGGTCTTGATTGCAGTGCCCGTAGCCGCCACCGAGCACATTTCCGGTCGGTCCGACATCTGCTCGGCCCGCACGTGCTGGTGATGGATGTTGGCAGCACCAAACGAGAGGTGGTGGACGCCGCTCGCCGCGTGCTGCGGGAGCGTGTGGGCTGCTTCGTACCGGCGCATCCCATCGCAGGCAAAGAGGCCTCCGGCGTGGACCATGCCGACGCCCTGCTCTACCAGGGCCGACAGGTCATCCTGACCCCCATGGAAGGCACCGCCCCGGCGCTGGTGCAGAAGGCAGTGGACACCTGGGCCATGGTCGGATGCAGTGCCTTGCGCATGAGCCCTGAAGCACATGACGCTGCGTTTGCGGCGGTCAGCCACCTGCCACACCTGCTGGCCTTTGCCTACATGGAAGGCGTGATCGGGCAACCGATGGGGCGTGATTTCCTGTCCCTCGCAGGCCCTGGCTTTCGAGACTTCACCCGCATTGCGGCGGGCGATCCGGAAATGTGGCGCGATATCTTCATGTCGAACCGGGAGGAACTCCTCAAGCAATCCGCCGAGTTCAGGCGCACCCTCGAAGCCCTGGAGTTGGCACTGGGCAGTGGCAATGCCGACGCCCTGGAGGCGATGATCTCTCGCGCCTCCGAGGTGCGAACGGGTTGGCGCATTGGGGTGAACAAGCAGGTCATCAAGGGCTGAGCGGCTCAAGTAACTGCCAGGTCATGTACGACATCCCAGCACTCGACCTGCCCCCCGTGGCCCAGGCCAGCGGCACCGTGCGCCTGCCTGGCTCGAAAAGCATTTCAAACCGCGTGCTCCTGCTGGCAGGCCTGTGTGCCGGCGACACGACGCTGAGCGACGTGCTGGCCTCCGATGACACCCGGGTGATGCTGGATGCGCTGAAAACTCTGGGATGCGTTATCCGCCAAGAAGGCGCCGGCCAGTTGCGGGTGACGGGCCTGGGCGGGGTCCCCCGGGTTTCGCGCGCCCATCTGTTTCTTGGCAACGCAGGCACTGCCATGCGGCCTCTCAGTGCGGCACTCGCCGTGCTGACCTGCCTGCATGGTGGCGAGTTCGAAGTGTCTGGCGTACCCCGCATGCACGAGCGGCCGATCGGGGACCTGGTCGACGCCTTGCGCGGGTTGGGCTGCAACGTGGACGACCTGGGGCAACCGGGCTACCCGCCGCTGCGTTTTCGCGGCGGCCCGCTTGATCTGAGCCGCCCGGTGAAAGTGCGGGGTGATGTGTCCAGCCAGTTTCTGACCGCGCTGCTGATGGCCTTGCCCCTGGCGTCCGCACATCAGGACATCCGGATCGAAGTGGCTGGTCCACTGATCTCGAAACCCTACATCGACATCACCCTTGCACTGCTCAGGCGCTTTGGGGTGGAGATAGCCCAGCCGGACGCACAACACTTTCTGATCCCGCAAGGCAGTGTGTACCGCTCTCCCGGGGTACTGGCCGTGGAAGGTGACGCCTCCGGAGCCAGCTACTTCATTGGCCTCGGCGCCATTGCGGCCCGCCGTGATACGTTGCGCATCGAAGGGGTCGGGCTTGGCTCCATCCAAGGCGACATTGCTTTCGCCGACGCAGCGCGCGCCATGGGCGCGAACATCGCGGGTGAAGCCCATGCACTGGTTGTCCGGCAAGGGGCTTGGCCCCTGAAGGCAATCAACCTCGACTGCAACCACATCCCCGACGCCGCGATGACACTGGCCGTGATGGCGCTGTTCGCGGACGGCCCCAGCACGCTGCGCAACATCGCCAGCTGGCGTGTCAAGGAGACCGATCGCCTGCACGCCATGGCCACCGAGCTTCGCAAGCTCGGCGCGGAGGTGGAGGAAGGCGCGGACTGGCTGCGTGTCCATCCCCTGCCGCGCGGACACTGGCGGGATGCGGCCATCCATACCTATGACGACCACCGGGTGGCGATGTGCTTCTCCCTGGCAGCGGCCAACCCGGACCAGCGCATCGTTCGCATCCTCGACCCGCGATGCGTCGCAAAGACCTACCCTGACTACTTCGAAAGCTACTTCAAGCTAGGCCAGTACGAGCCCACCCAGGTCCCTGTGATCTGTGTGGACGGCCCAACCGCATCGGGCAAAGGTACGCTGGCGTCTGCACTGGCACAGCGACTGGGTTGGCAGCACCTGGACTCTGGCGCTCTTTACCGGGCTGTGGCTTGGCTGGCGGCCAAGCGTGGCATCGCCCCCGATCAAGAGGCGGCCTTGGCCGAACTCGCACGGCAATTGCCCATTGCGTTTGGTGACAACGAGGTGTGGCTGGACGGCCAAGCCGTCAGCGATGCGCTGCGCGCAGAGGAAGTGGGTGTGGCTGCGTCGAGGGTTTCCTGCCTGGCTGCCGTGCGCAGTGCCCTGGTGGTACG
>CAZRRW010000132.1:0-7197 GCA_964602505.1 uncultured Burkholderiaceae bacterium | reverse complement strand
TTGCGTTCGGCGCGGGTCTTCAGTGAGGCCAGGTCACTGCCCGAGCCAGGTTCGCTGTAGCCCTGGCTCCACCACACCTCGCCGCTGGCAATGCCGGGCAGGTGGCGCTTTTGCTGCTCGGGCGAGCCAAAGGCCATGATCACCGGGGCCACCATCACCGGGCCAAAGGGCACCACGCGGGGCGCACCGGCCAGGGCGCACTCTTCTTCAAACAGGTGGCGCTGCACCGCATTCCAGCCCGGGCCGCCAAACTCCTTGGGCCAGGCGTGGCCCAGCCAGCCCTTCTTGCCCAATATCCTGGCCCAGCTCTGCATGTCGTCGCGGCTCAGCGGGTGGGCATTGAAGACTTTGTGCGAAATGTGCTGCGGCAGGTTGGCGCGCACCCAGCTACGCACCTCTTCGCGAAAGGCTTGCTCTTCGGCAGTGAAACTCAGGTCCACGGGGGTCTCCTTGGGGAAGCAAGTTTTTTAGCACGAGCGTTCGATTTTCTGGTGACGCCAAGGCGGCAGCGCTGCGTGCCGCCGTTTCCAGACCAAGGCGGCAGCGTGGGCCAGCGGGTTGCCGCCGACAATGCCGCCCATGCGCAACATCGTCCTTCTGATCTCGGGCCGCGGCTCGAACATGCAGGCCCTGGTGGAAGCTGCCGGGCGCCAGCGCTGGGCCGAGCGGGGCCTGGGCCGTGTGGCCGCTGTCATCAGCAACCGGCCAGACGCGGCGGGCCTGGCCTGGGCGGCCGGGCGCGGCCTGCCGACAGCAGTGGTGGATCACACCGGGTTCAAGAAGCCCAGTGACCACGGCACGGAGGTGCACCACCGGGCTGCCTTCGACGCGGCCCTGGCCACCGAAATCGAGCGCCACAGCCTGCCTGGCGCCCCGTGTCTGGTGGTGCTGGCCGGCTTCATGCGGGTGCTGACGGCCGGGTTTGTGCGCCAGTTTGAAGGGCGGCTCATCAACATCCACCCCTCGCTGCTGCCGGCCTTTGCCGGACTGGACACCCATGCACGGGCCTTGGCTGCCGGGTGCCAGGTGGCGGGGGCCACGGTACACCTGGTGACGGCCGAGCTGGACGACGGCCCCATCCTGGCCCAGGCGGTGGTGCCGGTGCTGCCCGCCGATACGCCCGAGGTGCTGGCCGCCCGGGTGCTGACCCAGGAGCGCAGTGGAGGCCTGGCTTCAGGCCCACCCCGCCTGAGGTGCGGCGCCGACGCTGGGGGCGCGTTTGAGAGCCTTAAATTCAAATTTTTAGAATTAAAAACGCCATTTGCTACTCTCTTCTGTTGATTTGCTTGCGCTGAACGCCAAGAGTTCAATATTTATGCGTTTTTTTGCGAAAGCCTGAATTCAAATTATTCAAATGAATGCTTCCAAACCGCGTCGGCCATCCCCCGCGCCACGGCGGCCCGCGGCCCCGGCGCCCGGCAGTTGGCTGTTGGACGATCTGGCCGCCTTGCTGCGGGAGGTGCTGGGCTTCGAGCACCCAGCGGACGCCGTGGTCTCGCGCCACTTTCGCCAGAACCGGCAGTTGGGCCCCAGAGAGCGCGGGGTGCTGGCCAATGCTGTCTATGCCACCCTGCGCGAGCTGCCGCTGGCCCGCCACCTGGCGCAGGCGGCCCCCAAGGGCAGCGGCTCGCTGGAGCACAAGCTGGCCTTGCTGGCACTGTCTGCCGATGCCGCCACCCGGCGGCTGGCCGACGCCGCCCTGTCTGGCATGGCCGAGCCGCTGGCCGGTGCGGTGCAGGGGTGGCTGGCCCACGCAGCCAGCCTGCGCACGCCCGAGGGCCGTGCGGGCCTGAGCGAGCCGCTGCGCCACGGCCTGCCCGACTGGCTGGCCACCCGGTTGCAGGCCGAGGTGGGGGCCGACTTCTGGCCGCTGGTGGCGGCCTTGAACGAGCCCGCCCCGCTGGATGTGCGCGTCAACCTGCTCAAGGCCAGCCGGGACGAGGCCGCCGCCGCCTTGCGGCAAGAGGGCGTTGACAGCAGCCCCACCCCGTATTCGCCCTGGGGCTTGCGCCTGGCGGGGCACCCGGGGCTGGAGAAGACCCGCGCCTTTCGTGACGGCTGGGTGGAGGTGCAGGACGAGGGCTCGCAACTGCTGGCCCAGCTGGTGGAGGCGCACCGTGGCGAGCTGGTGGTGGACTTCTGCGCCGGGGCCGGTGGCAAGACCCTGGCGCTGGGCGCGGCCATGCGCGGCGCCGGGCGGCTGTATGCCTTTGACGTGTCGGCTGCGCGGCTGGAGAAGCTCAAGCCCCGCCTGGTGCGCAGCGGCTTGCAGAACGTGACGGTGGCGGCCATTGCCCACGAGCGCGACGAGCGCGTCAAGCGCCTGCACGGCAAGGCCGACCGGGTGCTGGTGGACGCGCCCTGCACCGGGCTGGGCACCCTGCGGCGCAACCCTGATCTGAAGTGGCGACAAAGCGAAGCCTCGCTGTCCGAATTGGTGGCCAAGCAGCAGGCCATCCTGGCGGCCGCCGCCCGGCTGCTGAAACCCGGCGGGCGGCTGGTGTATGCCACCTGCAGCATCCTGCAGGCCGAGTGCGAAGACGTGGCCGCCTGGTTTGACGGGCAGGCCCTTGGCTTTGAGCGGCTGACGCCGTTGGTGAGCACTGACCTTGTGTCCGGCGCGGGCCTGCGGCTGTGGCCGCACCGGCACGCCACAGACGGGTTTTACGCAGCGGTCTGGGCAAGGGCCCTGTAAGCCGACTTTCTACAATCAGTTGCCTATTCGCGAGAGAACACAACATGAGTGATGTCGAGGGAGCAGCGCTGCTGGCATGGGACGCAGCGCTTCAGTGGCTGGGGCATGGCCTGTCGGGCTGGGCCTGGTGGCAGGTGGTGCTGTTCACGCTGGTGTTCACGCACATCACCATCGCCTGCGTCACCATCTTCCTGCACCGCAGCCAGGCGCACCGGGCGCTGGACCTGCACCCCGCCGTGGCGCACTTCATGCGGCTGTGGCTGTGGATCGGCACCGGCATGGTGACCAAGGAGTGGGTGGCCATCCACCGCAAGCACCACGCCAAATGCGAAACGCCGGACGACCCGCACAGCCCGCAGACCCGCGGCATTCGCACGGTGCTGTTGCAGGGCAGCGAGCTCTACCGCGCCGAGGCCAAGAACCAGGACACCCTGGCCCGCTACGGCCATGGCACGCCCGACGACTGGATCGAGCGCCACCTCTACAGCCGCTACACCTGGCAGGGCGTGGGCCTCACGCTGATTTTTGATCTGGCCATGTTCGGCGCCGTGGGCGCGGCGGTGTGGGCGGTGCAGATGCTGTGGATCCCCATCACCGCCGCCGGCATCATCAATGGCATCGGCCACTTCTGGGGCTACCGCAACTTCGAGGCGCCCGACGCCAGCCGCAACGTCTCGCCCTGGGGCGTGATCATTGGTGGCGAGGAGCTGCACAACAACCACCACACCTACCCGACCTCGGCCAAGCTGTCGGTCAAGAAGGGCGAGTTCGACATCGGCTGGGTCTACATCCGCAGCCTGTTGGCGCTGGGCCTGGCCACGGTGCGCAAGCTGCCGCCCAAGCTGCAGCTGGGCGAGGTGAAGGCCCAGGCCGACCATGAGTCGCTGGAGGCCATCATTGCCCACCGCTACGAGCTGATGGCCGCCTATGCCCGCCAGGTTCGCCAGGCTTGTGCGGCCGAGCTGGCCGCAGCAAAGGCGCGGCGCGCTGGGCAACCGAGCCTGGCGGAGCTGGCGCCCCTGCAAGCGGCCCGCAAGTGGCTGCACCGCGACGAGAGCAAGGTGCCGCCTAGCCTGCATGCCCGTCTGGCGGCGGCCCGCGAGGCGCACCCGGTGCTGGACAAGATGGTGCGCATGCGCGGCGAGCTCACCCAGATGTGGAGCAACACCCACCGCAGCCGTGAGCAGCTGGCCGCCGACCTTCACGCCTGGTGCCAGCGTGCCGAGCAAAGTGGCGTGGAGGCGCTGCAGCGTTTCGCGCTGCAACTGCGGGCGGCACGGGTGTAGCCAGGGGCTGGCCGCCAAGCGCTAGCTAGGCCCCCAATGAAAAAGCCGCTGAACCCAGCGGCTTTTTTGCGGGCTACAGGCTCGCCAGGAGCCTGCTGAGGGCCACGTCACTTCAGCTTGATTTCCTTGTACTCGACGTGCTTGCGAGCCTTGGGGTCGAACTTCATGATGGCCATCTTCTCAGGCATCGTCTTCTTGTTCTTGGTGGTCGTGTAGAAGTGGCCGGTGCCAGCGGTGGACTCCAGCTTGATCTTTTCGCGAGCGGTTTTTGCCATGGTGAACTCCCTTCAGCGCCTCAGAGGGCTTTTTTGGCACGCAGGTCGGCGACCACCTGGTCGATGCCCACCTTGTCAATCAGGCGCAGCGCGGCGTTCGAGACGCGCAGGCGCACCCAGCGGTTTTCGGTTTCCACCCAGAAGCGGCGGTACTGCAGGTTGGGCAGAAAGCGGCGCTTGGTCTTGTTGTTGGCGTGGGACACGTTGTTCCCCACCATCGGGCCCTTGCCCGTCACTTGGCAGACGCGAGACATGCAAACACTCCTTGTTCAGTCACAGAAGGAGCGAAAAGCCGGTTCAGGAGATTGACGCCCTGCGCGGGGGTGCGCCAGCGGCGCGGGGAGCAGGGCGCGAATAACACTGGCGCTGCTGTAGGCCTGGGGCCGGGCAGCCGGAATTTCGCAAAGCCCGGCAGTATAGCAACACCCTGACGGGCAGCCGGGCCAGGCGGCAGCTGCTGCCTCAGGCGCCGCTTTCCAGAAAGCGCTGGGCGTCCAGCGCCGCCATGCAGCCGGTGCCGGCGCTGGTGATGGCCTGGCGGTAGACATGGTCCTGCACGTCGCCTGCGGCAAACACGCCCGGCACGCTGGTCATGGTGGCCAGGCCTTCCAGGCCAGAGCGGGTGACGATGTAGCCGCCCTTCATGTCGAGCTTGCCGGCAAAGATGTCGGTGTTGGGCTGGTGGCCGATGGCGATGAAGCAGCCCTTGACGGCGATGTCCTGGGTGGCGTCGGAGGTGGTGCTCTTGATGCGCACCCCGGTCACGCCGCTGGCGTCGCCCAGCACGGCGTCCAGCGTGTGGAAGGTCTTGAGTTCAACCTTGCCTTCGGCCACCTTGGCCATCAGCTTGTCAACCAGGATGGCCTCGGCCTTGAACTTGTCACGACGGTGAATGAGGGTGACCTTCTTCGCAATGTTGGCGAGGTAGAGGGTTTCTTCCACAGCGGTGTTGCCGCCACCGATCACGCACACCTCCTCACCGCGGTAGAAAAAGCCGTCGCAGGTGGCACAGCCGCTGACGCCCTTGCCCATGAAAGCGGCTTCGCTGTCGAGGCCCAGGTACTTGGCCGAGGCCCCGGTCGCAATGATGAGAGCGTCGCAGGTGTAGGTACCCGAGTCGCCCGTCAAGGTGAAGGGGCGCTTGGAGAAATCAACCGCGTTGATGTGGTCAAACACGATCTGGGTGTCAAAGCGCTCGGCGTGTTTCAAAAAGCGCTGCATCAGCTCGGGGCCTTGCACGCCGTCAGCATCAGCAGGCCAGTTGTCCACCTCAGTGGTGGTCATCAACTGCCCGCCCTGGGCAATGCCGGTGATCAGCATGGGTTTGAGGTTGGCTCGGGCTGCGTACACTGCGGCGGTGTAGCCGGCCGGGCCGGAACCCAGGATCAGCACTTTGGCGTGTTTGGAGGACATGGTGGCTTGTTTGGAGGACACGGCGTAGGAGGGATTGGACTGTCAGCAAATGGTTAACATTGGCGCGAATTCAAGTGCCCGTGTCCGAAGAATTTTACGAATCGCCCGCCGCAGTGTTCGGCGGATCCGCCATGACAAAAGCGCTGTTAGGAGAGTGGCCATGGCTATGTTGTCCAACCTTGACCTCATCAGGCGTGTTCCCCTGTTTTCCCAACTGACTCCTGCCCAGTCGGAGCTGATCGCCAGTTCCGTGGCCAAGCGGCGCTTTCGGCGTGGCGAGATCATCGTGGAGCAGGGCAGGAAGACCAACTCCTTGTTCATCGTGCTGACCGGGCGAGCCCGCGTGGTGACCGCCGATGCCCGTGGCCGCGAGGTCATCCTCGCCTCGCTGTCCAGTGGTGACCACATCGGCGAGATGAGCCTCATCGACAACGACCCGCACTCTGCCACCGTGCGCGCAGAAACTCAGGTGGACGCGCTGGTGCTGGGCCGCGCCGAGTTCGCGCGCTGCCTGCCAGAGAACACCAGCATGGCCTACGCCGTGATGCGTGGGCTGGTGCAGCGGCTGCGCCAAGCGGACCGCAAGATTGAATCGCTGGCGCTGCTCGATGTGTATGGCCGGGTGGCACGTTCTCTGCTGGAGGCAGCGGAGGACATTGGCGGCGAGAAGGTCATCCGCAACAAGATTTCGCGTCAGGACCTGGCCAAGATGGTGGGCGCATCGCGCGAGATGGTCAGCCGGGTCATGAAGGATCTGGAGGAGCGTGGCTTTGTCACGCGGCGGGCTGACGGCTCGACCGTGGTGGTCGAGCGCCTGACGACGCTCGGATGAGTTTCCCGCTTGGTTCCCTGGCGGCGGGCACCTCGGCCGACACCCGGCCGGGCGCGGGCCGTCCCGGGGGCCGCTTCCCAGAGCTTTGGCTGCTGGCCGGTGCGGCCCTCTGGGGGTTCGTCGTGCTGGCCCTGGCCAGCTACAACGCTGCCGACCCGGCCTGGAGCACCAGCGGTGGCAGCGCAGGTACCCGCAACTGGGGCGGTCGTCTGGGTGCGCTGCTGGCCGACGGCCTTTGGGGCCTCGGTCTGGTGGCTGGTGATATGGGCAGTGCGGCGCTGGCTTGGGCGTCTGGCCGACCTCATGCGTACGTCGGACGTCGCCCTGGCCGACCCGGTGGCCGAACGGTCGGCCTGGCTGCCGTGGGTGGGGCTGGCTCTGCTGATGGCGGCCAGTTGCACGCTGGAGTGGACCCGCATCTATGGCGTCGAATCCTGGCTGCCGGGGCCAGCGGGCGGAGTGCTCGGCCATAGCCTGGGTGTGCCCGCCCTCAAGTTGCTGGGCTTTGCCGGCTCGGGCGTACTGCTGATCTGTGCCCTGGTGATTGGCCTGTCGCTGGCCATGGGCTTCAGCTGGGTGGCGCTGTCCGAGGCCATCGGTCGCTGGGTCAGCGACCGCATCGACAGCCTGCGGCGCCAGCGCGAGATCAGCGACGACCTGCGGGCGGGCGAGTTGGCGATGCGCGAGCGGGAGAAG
>CAZRRW010000131.1:0-7203 GCA_964602505.1 uncultured Burkholderiaceae bacterium | reverse complement strand
AGCAAAAACGGTTGACCGTGGCCCCACTGACCGTGACCGGACAGTCCGCCATGAGCGCGATCTGGCGCGCAATGTTGGCGCCTGTGGCACCTTCAGGATTGGCACACCCCATCAGCACGTCCTCCACCTCGCCCGCCTCAATGCCCGCGCGGGCAATCGCATGCCGAACGGCATGGCCACCCAAGGTGGCTCCGTGGGTCATGTTGAAGGCACCCTTCCAGCTCTTGGTCAAAGGGGTGCGGGCAGTTGAAACGATCACGGCTTGGGTCATGGCAGCAGTCTCCAGGGTAAGTCAGTTGAAAGAAGTCGCGCTCTCGGACAGACGGCGGTAGACGTCGACGAAGAGGGCATGGCCCGACACAGAGATCCGTACATCGGAATCGCGAAAGCGTTGCAGATGGTCAGGATCGGCTCGTACAAGTGAGAGCATGTTGATGATGTTGTCGGCCATCGCGTCGAAGTGGTACGAGCTCGTCGCGGCAATCCTTGAGCCGGGGATCAAGTTCTCTCTGCTAGCCGATGGCAAAACGGTCAGCACCGTGGTGTGCTTGCCCTTCCACGTGCGCAGCAGGTTCAACGCCCCCACCGGAACAAGGTTCAGGGCCGTACCCTCTTCAAGTACCAAGGGCTGAAGAAAAGAAGCGGTCAGCTCGGCTGAGGCCTTGAACACATGCGCATTCCAGAGCAGCACGCCCACCACCAGCATCAGCGGCCCCAGCAGGGCTGCCGCCATCCCCGCGACCGGTTTGCGCAGACTCACCACACGCTCAGCCGTTGAACCCTTTGCCCTCAGCTGTCAGTCGCGCCAGCAATGGAGCAGGCTGCCAGAACTGGGCATCATCAAGCGGGTTCTGGGCAAAGCGCTTCATCATGGCAACCACATTGAACAGCCCCATCTGGTCGGCATACAGCATGGGGCCACCGCGCCACACCGGGAAGCCATAGCCGGTCAGGTAGACCATGTCGATGTCACTGGCCTTGCTGGCAATGCCCTCCTCCAGAATATGCGCCGCCTCGTTCACCAAGGCCAGCACCAGACGGTGGACGATTTCGTCATCGGCAATCTTGCGCGGCTTGATGCCCAGGCTAGCGCGATGCTGGGCGATCATGTCCTCCACCAGCTTGCTGGGAATGGCATCACGTTTGCCAGGCACGTAGTCATACCAGCCGGCACCCGTCTTCTGGCCAAAGCGGCCCTGTTCGCACAACAGATCTGCAGTCTTGCTGTAGCGCAGGCCCGGCTTCTCGCTGGCCCGACGCTTGCGAATGGCCCAGCCGATGTCGTTGCCAGCCAAGTCACCCATCCGGAAAGGCCCCATGGCAAAGCCGAACTTCTCGACGGCCTTGTCCACCTGGGCAGGCGTGCAGCCTTCGTCCAGCAGAAAACCTGCCTGGCGGCTGTACTGCTCGATCATGCGGTTGCCGATGAATCCATCGCACACGCCAGACACCACCGATGTCTTCTTGATCTTCTTGCCAATGGCCATCACTGTGGCCAGCACATCCTTGGCGGTCTTCTCGCCCCGCACCACTTCCAGCAGTTTCATCACGTTGGCCGGGCTGAAAAAGTGGGTGCCAACCACGTCCTGTGGACGTTTGGTGAAAGAGGCGATCTTGTTCACATCCAGGGTGGAAGTGTTGGTGGCGAGGATCGCACCTGGCTTCATCACTTCATCGAGCTTCTTGAAGACGGCCTCTTTGACACCCATGTCCTCAAACACCGCCTCGATCACCATGTCAGCAGACCTGAGATCGTCATAGCTCAACGTGGTCTTCAGCAGTGCCATGCGCTGCTCGTACTTGTCCTGCTTGAGCTTGCCCTTCTTGACCTGGGCCTCGTAGTTCTTGCGGATGGTGGCCACCCCGCGGTCCAGCGCCTCCTGCTTGGTCTCCAGCATCACCACCGGCACGCCGGCGTTGAGGAAATTCATGGCAATGCCGCCACCCATGGTGCCCGCACCAATGACCGCCAGGCTCTTCACTTCCCGCTGGGGGGTGTCTTCCGGCACATCGGGGATCTTGCTGGCGGCGCGCTCGGCAAAAAAGGCGTGTCGCAGGGCGCGGCACTCTGGCGTCATCATGAGCGCGACAAAGATCTCGCGCTCGGCCACCATGCCCTGCTCAAACTTTGCGGGGCTTCCCAGCTTGACGGCCATCTGAACCGCTTCAACACACTTGGCAGGCGCCGGGTAGTTGCGCGACATGGCCTTCACCATGTTCATGGCGAAGCCAAAGTACGCATCCGGATCGGGGTGGCTGCAAGGCAGGTTGCGCACCAGCGGCAAGGGGCGGACGTCGGCCACGCCGCGTGCAAAGGCAATGGCTTCCTCGACCACCGACTCGGCCGATGCCGCCATCTTGTCAAACAGCTTCTGCCCTGGAGCCATCGCCAGCATCTCGCTCTTGACAGGCTCGCCGCTGACAATCATGTTGAGGGCGTTCTCCACGCCCAGCACGCGCGGCAGGCGCTGCGTTCCGCCCGCGCCGGGAATCAGGCCCAGCTTGACCTCTGGCAGTGCCACGTTGGCGCCAGGGGCCGCGACACGATAGTGGCAGCCCAGCGACAGTTCGAGCCCACCGCCCATGCACACGGAGTGGATTGCCGCGACGACGGGCTTGCTCGAGAACTCCACCAGCTTGATCAGGCTGAGCAGGTTGGGCTCCGCCAGGGCCTTGGGCGTTCCAAACTCCTTGATGTCAGCACCGCCACTGAAGGCCTTGCCAGCACCCGTGAGCACGATGGCCCTGACGGCTGGATCTGCCTGGGCTGAATCTAGGCCCTGGGCCACGGCCATTCGGGTGGCAAAGCCCAGTCCGTTGACCGGGGCGTTGTCCATGGTGATCACGGCGACATCGCCGTGAACCTTGTAGTGCGCTGTCATGACATCTCCAAGCGGCGGATGGATCGCCGAAAAATCGAACGGTCGTTCTATTTTCGATTCTAGGGGTGATCCTCACCGCCGCGAAGTGGAGGTGTCACCCGCTAGACAAGGAGGAGGTGCCTAAGCTCCTCGTCACTCGGGCTCATGTCATGGCCTGATCCCCGTAGAAGCCCGAATGGCAAACCATCGGAAGGCAGGGTTCAATACACTACTGTATGTTCCAGACCGTCTTCCAAACCGCTCTTTTCAAGGAGACCCGACCCATGATCACCCGTCGCCAGTTTGGCATCGTCGCCGGCGCCAGCGCTGCAACCCTTGCCAGCCCCGGTCTGTTGGCCCAGACCCTCGAATCGGCACGCATCGTTGTGGGTTTTGCCCCTGGGGGCACCACCGACACCATCGCCCGGCGCGTGGCTGAAAGCATCCGTGACCGCTATGCCCGCACCGTGACCGTTGAGAACCGGCCCGGTGCTGGGGGGCAGATTGCGGTGAACACTGTCAAGAACGCAGCACCCGATGGCAGCACCATCCTCGTCACGCCCATGTCGATGATGGTGGTCTACCCCTACATCTACCGCACCCTGCAGTACGACCCGGTGGCCGACTTTGCGCCAGTGTCGATGGCCGCCACCTTCGACCATGCGTTTGCGGTGGGCCCTGCGGTTCACTCTTCCGTGCAGACCGTGCCAGAGTTTCTGGGCTGGGCCAAGAGCAACCCCAGCCAGCAGAACTTCGGATCGCCAGCAGCGGGCTCTGTGCCCCACTTCCTCGGAGAACTGCTCGGACGCTCGGCCAGCATGAACCTGAAGCACGTGCCCTTCCCTGGCACCCAACCTGCCATCCTCAGCATGCTGGGCGGCCACATTCCGGCTGTGTCCGGCCCGGTGGGCGAGTTCCTGCAGCAGGCCGCAGCGGGGCGCATCCGGATCATTGGCACCTCGGGCACTCGCCGCAACCGCTTTGCGCCGAACGTGCCCACCTACGCCGAGCAGGGCATCCAGGGCGTCACCTCATCGGAATGGTTCGCCTTCTACCTACCGGTTCGTACCCCGGCCGACATCGTGGCGCGTGCAAACACCGTCATTCAGGCCGCCCTGGCCACCCAGCCGGTGATCGACGGCTTTGCCGCCATGGGCTTGGACGCATCGCCCACCACCGGGGCGGCACTGGCCCAGCGCCAAAAGGCCGACAGCGACCGCTGGGGGCCGATCATTCGACAGATCGGGTTCACCGCAGACTCCTGATCCGCAAGGTTCTGTCCAAAGAAAAAGGCTCCTGCGGGAGCCTTTTTTGTTGGGTGGCACCGCAGCGCGCCTTGGCTCAAACCTCCAGCCACTCCTTGCGGATGTAGCTGTCATTTCGCAGCTGTGTGGGTGTGCCTTCGTAGACGATGCTGCCGTGCCCCATGACGTAGCAGCGCTCGGAGATGTCCATGGCAATCGTCAGTTTCTGCTCGATCAGCAGCACGCCAATCCCGCGGTTCTTGAGCTCCTTGAAGTACTCGCCCACCAACTCGACGATCTTCGGAGCCAGCCCTTCAGTCGGTTCATCGATCAGTACAACGTCCGGATCGCCCATCAAAGTCCGGCACAAGGTCAGCATCTGCTGCTCGCCACCAGACAGCACACCTGCCTCGGTGTGCTGGCGCTCCTTCAGACGCGGAAACAGCCGGTACATGTCCTCATAGGTCCAGCGGGCCCCGGCCTGGGGCCTGGACTTCTTGAGCCCGAGCATCAGGTTCTGGTGCACCGTCAACGTAGGGAAGATGTCTCGGTTCTCGGGCACATAGCCGATACCGTGATGCGCTACCTCAAATGCCTTCTTCCCGAGGATCTCGGCACCATTCCACTGCACGCTGCCGGTCGCATCGACGAGGCCCATGATGGCCTTGGCGGTGGTTGAGCGGCCTGACCCGTTGCGCCCCAGCAGCGCGACGATCTCGCCTTTGCCGACCTGGAGCGCAACGCCATGAAGCACGTGGCTCTTGCCGTAATACGCGTGCACGTTGTCAAGTTTCAGCATCCTGGTGCCCCTCAGTGACCTGCCGCCTGGGCATCGGCCAGCGTTGAGCCCAGGTAGGCCTCCTGGACCTTCTGGTTGCTGCGCACGTTCTCCGGCGTGTCGAAGGCGATCACCTCGCCGTAGACGAGCACTGCAATCCGGTCGGCCAGCCCGAACACCACGCCCATGTCGTGCTCCACAGTCAGGAGCGTCTTGCCTTCGGTGACCTCCCGGATCAGCTGGATGAACCGCTTGGTCTCGCTCTTGCTCATGCCGGCGGTGGGCTCGTCCAGCAGCACCACATTTGCGCCGCCCGCGATGGTGATGCCGATCTCCAACGCGCGCTGCTCGGCATAGGTGAGGTTCATCGCCAGCACGTCGCGCTTGCGATCGAGGCGCACCATCTCCATCAGCTCCTCTGCGCGATCGTTGGCGTCGTCCAGATCGGCCAGAAAACGCCAGAAGGAGTACTTGTAGCCCAGGCTCCAAAGCACCCCGCAGCGAAGGTTCTCGAACACCGACAGCCTCGGGAAGATGTTGGTGATCTGGAAACTGCGTGAAAGGCCCAGTCGGTTGATTTCGTAGGGCTTCCTGCCGTCGATACGCTGGCCGTTGAGCAGGATCTCGCCTGAAGTCAGACCGAACCGCCCGCTGATCAGGTTGAACAAGGTACTTTTTCCCGCGCCGTTGGGACCAATCACGGCCACCCGTTCACCGGGCTTCACCAAGAGCTCGGCACCACGGATGATCTCGGTCTTGCCAAAGCTCTTGCGGACGTTCTTGAGTTCGACCGCGTAGGGGTGCGACATGGGTGAGCTCACAGTGCAGCCTCCCGCCGCTTGATTTCCTTCTCGATCTCTTCCTGGGTCTCGCCCCACTGCACGGCAAAGTGACGACGAGTGACCTCGAACAGACCCAGACCTGTCAGCATCACGAAGGCCGCACCAAACCAGCTGTTGACTCCTTTTGAGTCGAGAGTGATTCCAAGAAAGGTCAGGGTCGGGCCCATCGCCGCGTCAAGCTGAAGGTGATACACCATCTCGATCATGGCGGCGGCACCCAGGAACGCCACTGCCGCAGTCCCTGCAAGGGCCAGATAGGAGCCAATCAGAGGTCGCAGCCGGCCGAACGCCGCCACTCGCAAGTTCATCATGATCAGGCTGGCGATGCCGCCCGGGGCATACATCACCATGAACAGGAAGATGAGCCCCAGATAGAGCAACCAGGCCTTGGTCAGCTCGGACAGAAGCACGAAGGCCAGCACCATCAGCACGGCGCCGATGATGGGGCCGAAAAAGAAGGTGGCCCCACCCAGAAAAGTGAACAGCAGGTAGGCTCCAGAACGGTCCCCACGCACCGTCTCAGACGTGACGATCTCGAAGTTGAGCGCCGCGAGTCCTCCGGAGATGCCAGCAAAGAAGCCCGCGATCAGGAAGCCGAGGTAGCGCACCTTCTGGGTGTCGTAACCCACGAACTCGACCCGCTCCGGGTTGTCGCGCACTGCATTGAGCATCCGGCCCAGAGGCGTCCGAGTCAGAGCGAACATCAGCGCCGTACAAATGAAGGTGTAGATGCCGATCAGGTAGTAGAGCTGGATCTGCGGCCCAAAAGTCAGCGTGAACCCGAAGACTTCCGGCTTCGCGCCAGCCACCCGGTTGCCGTTGATGCCCCCCTCCCCACCAAAGAAGGTCGGGAACATCAGCGACATGGCATAGATCAGTTCACCCACACCCAGGGTGATCATGGCGAAAGGCGTGCCCGACTTCTTGGTGCTGACCCAGCCAAACAACGCTGCGAAAAACAGCCCGGCGAGGCCCCCCGCAATCGGGATCAGCGACACCGGAATGCCCCAACCTCCCTTGGACACCATGTTGAGGGTGTGGATCGCAATGAAGGACCCCAGGCCGGAGTACACCGCGTGCCCGAAGCTCAGCATGCCGCCCTGGCCGAGGAGGATGTTGTACGACAGGCAGACGATGATGGCGATCCCCATCTGGCTGAGCATGGTGTGCGACAGGCTGCTGGTGAACACCAGAGGCGCCAGCGCAATGATCACGGCAAACAAGGACCACACCAGAAAGCGGCCGATGTTCAGGGGCTTGAACTCGTAGTAGGTGTTGGCCATGGTCAACCCTCCCTGGTGCCCAAGAGACCCTTGGGACGGAAGATCAGGATCAGCACCAGAAAGACAAATGGCAGGATGGGAGCGACCTGACTCACCTTGAGCGTGAGCACTTCATAGCCAAAGGTCTTGTCGCTGACTGCCACGCCCAGGGCCTGCAGGGTGCTGGCCAAAGAGGCGTCAATCGAAACTGCAAAG
>CAZRRW010000130.1:0-7244 GCA_964602505.1 uncultured Burkholderiaceae bacterium | reverse complement strand
CTGGCCACTGGCTTTCGCCAAAGCCTGACTCGCGATCTTCTGCATGGCGGCGTGGGGCCATCTCGTTGAGTTGATTGCGCGCGCCGCTGATGGTGTAGCCGCGGTCGTAAAGCAACTCACGTATGACTCGGACCAAGAGCACTTCATGGTGCTGGTAGTAGCGGCGGTTGCCTCGCCGCTTCATGGGGCGCAGTTGGGCGAACTCCTGCTCCCAGTACCGAAGCACGTGTGGCTTGACGTCGCACAGCTCGGAAACCTCACCGATGGTGAAGTAGCGTTTGTCGGGCAGATCGGGCAGCGTGGTGGCCACAAAAATCCTGAAGTGAATCAACGCCTAAACGCGTTGATCTTCAGAATTTACTCCAAGTCTGGTGCGGCGGGCAATTCACCACTGACGGCGCCCTTCAACTTGTGGCTTGCATGAAACGTCACCACGCGGCGCGCCTTGATATCCACAGCTTGTCCAGTGCGTGGATTCCGGCCTGGACGAGCCATTTTGGTGCGGATCTGGAAGTTGCCAAACCCGGAGAGCTTGACGTCCTGGCCGTTGACGAGGCTGTCCCGTACCAGGTCAAAGAACGCGTCGACCATGTCCTTGGACTCGCGTTTGTTGAGCCCAAGCCGCTCGAAGAGGAAGGCGGCCAGTTCTGCCTTGGTGAGTGTGGGCGTCTCGATGGTGGGCGCGATGACGCGCGACATCACTCGCTGCGGCGAGGTGACTTCGGCGGCCTGTCGGGCTTGCGTGAGGTCGAGCTCGTTGGGGGTAGACATGTCGGGCTCCCGGGCGCTAGGTTCGCAAGCGGGCCGCCACGCCGCCCTGCTCCATCGGCCGAGCCAGCGCGCTCAGGACAGCTTGCATCTGTTGGTCGATCTGGGCGTCTGTCAGCGGCGCTTCATCGTCACGCAGTTCTACACGCAAGGCCACGCTGATCTCGCCACTGGCCCCAGCATCCTGCTTCGGGGTGAAGACATCGAAGACGAATGCATCCCGCATGATGCCGCCCGCCTTCACGGGAGCAAGCGCAGCCATCAACCGGGCGTGACTGGTACCGCGAGACACCACGACAGCGATGTCGCGCCAAACGCTGTGCAGCCTGGGCGCAGGGCTGGGTTGTGGCAGGAGGCGCGCCACAGCGGCGTGGAACGACAGCTCGAACACGATGGGGGCTGCGTGCAAGTTGTAGCGTTGGATCCACCTGGGGTGCAGTTCCCCGATTGCGCCAACCAGCTCATTGCCTCGCTTCACCAGGGCCGAGCGACCTGGGTGCAATGCGGGTACGGACTGGGTCGGATGGTCAGCCACAACGAACTCGACAGAGGCCTGCTGCAACAGGGCCTCGACATCGCCCTTGACGTCGTAGAAGTCGACGGTTCTGGAGGGTTGGCCCCACTGAGCCGGGGCCACGGGCCCCCAGGCCAGCCCGGCCACGTGCAAGGGCTGGGCAACGCCAGCGACACCGGACAAACTGGCTTGGGCTGCGGCATCCCGCCGAAACACCCGGCCAATCTCGAACAGCCGCACGCTGGTCGCCTTGCGGTCGATGTTGTGCTTGAGCGCCCCTACCAGACTGCCTAGCAGGGTCGAGCGCATCACATTCATTTCCGACGCAATCGGATTGAGCAGGCGAACCGGGTTTGAATTGCCCGCGAAGTCCTGCTCCCAGGCTTCTGGCACAAAGCTGAAGTTGATGGTCTCCAGGTAGCCAAGACCAGCCAGCTGTCGGGCCAAGGCAAACCGACCCACCCGGGCAGCCGGCTGGGCGGATGGCACCACTGGCGCCAGTGGCGGCGTGCTGGGCAACGCGTCGTAGCCCACCAGCCGCGCCACTTCTTCAATGAGGTCTTCTTCAATCTGAAGGTCGAAGCGGTGACTGGGTGGCGTCACCAGAAACGCATCTCCGTCTTCAACCATCTCATGCGGCAAGCCCAAGCGCTTGAACACGTCGGCGCACTGCGCAGATGACACCGGCATGCCGATCACCTTGGACGCCCGGGACACCCTCATCCGCACGGGCTCTCGCCGTGGCAACTGGACCACCTGGTCGTCCAGCGGGCCCACTTGGGTCTGTGGGGTTCCGCAGATCTCCAGCACCAGCGCGGTGATGCGTTCCACATGGTCGGCGGTGGTAGCGAAATCAACGCCGCGCTCGAACCGGTGTCCGGCATCTGTACTGAAGCGATAGCGCCGGGACCGGCCAGCGATGGCCGCCGGGTGCCAGAACGCAGCCTCGATGTAGATGTTGCGGGTTTCCGCGCCAACTGCCGTGGCGTCGCCGCCCATGATGCCCGCGAGGGACTCCACCTGTCGATCGTCGGCGATCACGCCCACCTGCTCATCCACCTCGACCGTCTGCCCGTTGAGCAGCTTCAACTGCTCACCCGCACGGCCCCAGCGTACCGTCAAGCCCCCATGGATCTTGTCGAGGTCGAAGATGTGGGACGGACGGCCCAGTTCGAACATCACATAGTTGGAGATGTCCACCAGAGGAGAAACTGGCCGCTGGCCACAGCGCAGCAGCCGCTGCACCATCCACGGCGGGGTCTGCGCCGCCAGATTGACGCCCTTGACCACGCGGCCGGAGAAGCGTCCGCAAAGATCAGGGGCCTCCACGCGGACCGTCAACGTCTCAGGGATGCTCGGCGTGACTGCAGCGAAGCTCGGCACCCGCAAGGGCGCCCCGGTGATCGCTGCCACTTCACGGGCTACGCCGAGGATGCTCAGGCAGTCCGCCTTGTTCGGCGTGAGCTTGAGCGTGAACACCGTGTCGTCCAGCCCAAGGGCTGAGCGCAGGTTCTGGCCCGGTGCAAGCCCCGCGTCCAGTTCCAGCAATCCGCCATGTTCATCACTGAGATGGAGTTCAAGCGCAGAACACAACATGCCCTGGCTTTCCACGCCACGCAGCTTGGACAGCTTGATCTGGAACGCCACCGCACTGCCCTCGGCGGGCGGCAGCGCGGCTCCCACCATGGCACAGGGCACCTTGATGCCGGGCCTGGCATTGGGGGCGCCGCACACGATGGAGAGGGGCCGCCCGTCATTGAGCTGGGCTCCCACCGAGACCTGGCAGACCCGCAGGCGGTCAGCGTTGGGGTGTTGCTCGGTGCTGAGGATCTCCCCTACCACCACCCCGCTGAAGGCAGCAGCCGCTGGCTGGAGGTCCTCAACCTCCAGGCCAGCCATGGTCAAGGCGTCTGCCAGCGCCTGCGTGCTCAGCGCTGGGTCACAGAATTCACGCAGCCAGGATTCCGGAAATTGCATGATGAGTCAGTTGTAGAGCAGGCTGTCCGTGAGGCACACCATCAGGCGAACTGGCGCAGGAAGCGCACATCCGATTCGAAGAACTGGCGCAGGTCGCTGACCCCGTAGCGAAGCATGGCCAGGCGGTCAATGCCAGAGCCGAATGCAAAGCCAATGAAGCGCTCTGGGTCAAGGCCGTAGTTTCGGACCACAGTCGGGTGTACCTGCCCGGAACCGGCCACCTCAAGCCAGCGGCCAGCCAAGGGCCCTGCCCTGAACTGGATGTCGATCTCGGCGCTCGGCTCGGTGAATGGAAAGTAGCTTGGCCTGAAGCGCAGGGCAAGATCGTCCGTCTCGAAGAAGGCCTTGCAGAAATTCAGGAACGTGACGCGCAAGTCCTTGAAGCTGACGTTCTCTCCCATCCACAGGCCCTCCACCTGGTGAAACATGGGCGAATGGGTTGCGTCACTGTCCACCCGATAGGTGCGGCCCGGTGCAATCACGCGGATTTCCGGCATGGACTGCCCATCAGCCAGGCTGTCTGCGTACCTGGCGACGTGGGCCTTGGCATGGCGCACCTGCATGGGGGAGGTGTGCGGACGCAGGTTCAGGGCAATCCCGTCCGGTCCCTGAAGATCGACGTAGAAGGTGTCCTGCATCGAGCGCGCTGGATGATCTGGCGGATTGTTCAGCGCCGTGAAACTGAACCAGTCCTCCTCGAGTTCCGGGCCATCGGCCACCTCAAACCCCATTGATCCAAAGATGGCTTCAATGCGCTCCCAGGCGAGTGAGATGGGGTGCAAGCCACCCAGGGCACGATGCCGCCCTGGCAGGCTGACATCGAGTGCTTGCGCATCGAGCTGCGCCTGCAAGGCCGCCTCGGCCAACTCGCTTCGACGGGCTGTCAGCGCAGCCTCGATGGACTGCTTGGCCAGATTGATCTCAGCCCCCCGGGTCTTCTTGTCGTCAGCAGACAACTGCCCCATTCCCCGGAGCAGTTCGGTCAGAACGCCCGACTTGCCAAGATAGCGCGCCTTGGTGTTCTCAAGATCAGCTGGCGTGACAGCCGCACGAAAAGCATGGTCAGCCTCGGCAATCAGGTCTTTGAGGTCAGCAGACATAAGACAGAACGATCAGGAGGGACACGGTGGTGGAGCAGCCAGAAATAGCTGCTCCGCAGGCGTTGGTAGGCAGTCCAAAAAAAGAAGGCCGTCAAGCGGCCTTCGGTCAGAGGTCGGAGGCCTGGGCACAGCCAGGCTTCACGGCTCTTGTCAGGCCAGTTTGGCTTTGGCCTGCGCCACGATCGCATCGAAGGCGGCGCGGTCGTTCACTGCCAGCTCGGCTAGCATCTTGCGGTCCACCTCGATCGAGGCACGCTTGATGCCGTTCATGAACTTGCTGTAAGTCAGGCCGGCTTCACGAACCGCCGCATTGATGCGGGCAATCCACAAGTTGCGGAACACGCGCTTGCGGGTTCGACGGTCACGATAGGCGTATTGCCCAGCCTTCATCACCGCTTCTTTGGCGATGCGGAACACATTACCACGGCGGCCACGGAAGCCTTTGGCCAGGGCGAGAACCTTCTTGTGACGAGCGCGGGCAGTGACACCACGTTTAACGCGAGGCATAGATATCTCCTGTCAGTGGTGGTGGATCAAAGGCCGACAAAGGGCAGCATCTGCGCCATGTGACCCATGTTGGTCTCATGCACATTCACCGCACCCCGCAGGTGGCGCTTGTTCTTGGTGGTTTTCTTGGTCAGGATGTGGCGCTTGAACGCCTGGCCCCGCTTGACGGTGCCTCCTGGGCGCACGCGAAAACGCTTTTTCGCGCTGCTCTTGGTCTTCATCTTGGGCATGACTGCTCCTTCTTTTGTGCCTGGCTATGGCGACACGGAACCCGTGTGCTTGTTTGGCCAGCTAGGCGGCGCCACCGACCGACCAGATCCGTGGCGCTTTGATGGCAGCACTGGTGCTGCCGATGGCGATGCTTACTTGCCCTTCTTCTTGGGGCCCATCACCATGATCATCTGGCGACCTTCGAGCTTGGGCATGTGCTCGACGGTGGCCACCTCAATCAAGTCGGCTTTCACGCGCTCCAGCAGGGCCATGCCAATCTCCTGGTGCGTGATTTCCCGACCTCGAAAGCGCAGGGTCACCTTGACCTTGTCGCCTTCCTCAAAAAACTTGCGCATGTTCCGCACCTTGATGTTGTAGTCACCATCGTCGGTGCCTGGGCGGAACTTGATCTCCTTGACTTCAATGACCTTCTGGTTGGCCTTTGACTCGGCTGCACGCTTCTGCTCGATGTACTTGAACTTGCCGTAATCCATCAGGCGGCAAACCGGTGGGTTGGCCTGAGCCGTGATCTCCACCAGATCGGTATCCCGCTCTTCAGCCATCCGCAGCGCCTCCGGCACTGACATCACGCCCAATGGCTCGTTGTCGGGGCCCATCACCCGGATCTCCGGGTACATGATTTCCCGGTTGAGCCGATGCTTGCGTTCTTCTCGTTCGTACCGGTTGTACGGCTTGCGTTCAGTAGCGATGGTGGCAATCTCCAGTCAAAACAAACAATCGCGCGCCTATGCAAGAGACCCAGCGACAAGCCCGGCCCTGCAACCCCGCGAGAACCATCGTTCAGGCTTTGGCTGCAATGTCCTGTGCAATCCGATCAGAGAAGGCTTGCAGGCTCATCACTCCGAGGTCTTGGTTGCCCCGGGCGCGCACCGCGACGATCCCTGCCTCCCGCTCCTTGTCACCCACGACGAGCACGAAAGGCAGCTTTTGGGTCGCAAACTCACGGATTTTATAGTTTATTTTCTCGTTGCGCAAATCCAGGCTCACTCTAAGCCCTTGATTTTTCAACGCTTTGGCCACTCCCTCCGCGTAGTTGGCCTGAGCATCGGTGATGCAGGCCACCCCCACCTGCACCGGGCTCAACCAGGTGGGCAGCGCACCCGCATGCTGCTCGATCAGGATGCCAATGAAACGCTCCAGGCTGCCCACGATGGCGCGATGCAGCATGATCGGCATATGCCGGGCCCCGTCTTCCCCGACGTATTCCGCGCCTAGGCGCTCGGGCAGGTTCGGATCCACCTGCATGGTCCCCACCTGCCACTGCCGACCGATGGCGTCCTTCAGGGTGTATTCAATCTTCGGGCCATAGAAAGCCCCATCGCCTGCAGCGATCTCGAAGTCAACGCCTGAGGCGCGCAGACCATCCATCAGGGCCTTCTCGGCCTTGTCCCAGCTTTCTTCGGTGCCGATGCGGGCGGCGGGCCGGGTGGCCACCTTGTAGATGATGTCGGTGAAGCCGAAATCCTTGTAAACCTGCTGCAGCAGCGTGGTGAAGGCCGTGCACTCCGCCTGAATCTGGTCTTCGGTGCAGAAGATGTGACCGTCGTCCTGGGTAAAGGCCCGCACCCGCATGATGCCGTGTAGCCCGCCGGTAGGTTCATTTCGGTGGCAGGCACCAAACTCGCCGTAGCGCAGGGGCAGGTCGCGGTAACTCTTGATGCCCTGCTTGTAGATGAGGATGTGCCCTGGGCAGTTCATCGGCTTCAGGGCGTAATCGCGTTTCTCACTCTCGGTGGTGAACATGTTCTCGCGGTACTTGTCCCAGTGCCCTGTCTTTTCCCAGAGGCTCCGGTCCAGAATCTGCGGGCCCTTGACCTCCTGGTAGCCGTTGTCGCGGTACACCCGGCGCAGGTACTGCTCCACCTCCTGAAACAGCGTCCAGCCCTTGGGGTGCCAGAACACCGTGCCTGGCGAATGCTCGTCCAGGTGGAACAAGTCCAACTCCCGTCCCAGCTTGCGGTGGTCGCGCTTCTCCGCCTCCTCCAGGCGCGTCAGATAGGCCTGCAGGTCTTCCTTGCTGGCCCAGGCCGTGCCGTAGACGCGTTGCAGCATCTCGTTGCGGTGGTCGCCCCGCCAGTAGGCGCCCGCCACTTTCATCAGCTTGAAGTGCTTGAGCTTGCCGGTACTGGGCACGTGGGGCCCGCGGC
>CAZRRW010000129.1:2509-7317 GCA_964602505.1 uncultured Burkholderiaceae bacterium | reverse complement strand
GTGCCGCCGCCTTTTTCTGGGCTGTGCAGGTAGCAGATGAGCGTGCCCACCCGCTGGCCGCCCCGCGCCACGATGGTGGGGGTGCCCTCGTGCTTCGGGTCAAACCAGTCGTGATGCGGCTCGTACTGCGCACCCGGGCCATAGCGCAGGATTTGCAGGCCCTCGCCGTTTTCTACCGGCCAGTTCAGCAGGGCGGCAAAACGGGCCTCCAGCCGGGTGATCAGCTCGCCCTCGCCACGCTCGAAGAACATGCCGTCGCTGGTGCGGGCAGCGTCGACCCGGCTTTCCCCGGTCTCGTTGACCACCGTTTCGCTGCGGGCCAGACGGGCGCGCGACCGCTCGATCAACTGGTCGCACTCGTCATGGCTCAACAGGTCGCCAAAGACGACCACGCGAGGGTTGTACTGGGACATCAGCACATTCACCCAGCGGTCGCCTGCCCACACCCGGTTGGGTTGGTCATCCAGGCTGGGCTCGGGCACCTTGCTGGCGGGCGGCAGGCCCTGAGCCACCGCCTGCTGCTCCAGGTGGCCAGACAAAGTCTGCTCCATCGCCTTGATGGCGGTGTCTTCATGCCAGCCGCTGGCCACCATGGCCTGAAGCACGTCTTCGGGCTTGTGGCCTGAACGGGCCTGTTCGATGATCCACTGGCGCAACTCGGGCGTGATGATCTGCGCTTGTGCGGCGGTGCCTTGGGTGGTGGTGCTCATGTCGGGCCTCCTCAGGCCAGCTTGGGTTCAGGGCTTGGCGGTGCGGCGAAACACCAGCCGGTCGGGGGTGCTGGCCTCTGGCGCGTAGGCGTAGCCCTCGGCGTCAAACGCCTCGAGCTTCGCGGGCGTGCTGGCCTTGTGGGTGATGGCGTAGCGCGCCATCAGGCCCCGGGCCCGCTTGGCCATGAAACTCACCACCTTCCATCCGCCCGGCTTCTTCTCTTCAAACACACAGGTCACCACCCGGGCCTTCAGCACCTTCAGGTCGACCGCCTTGAAGTACTCCTCGCTGGCCAGGTTGACGAGCACGGGCGACTTGTCAGCGGCTAGGCGTTCATTCAAGTGCTCGGCAATGCGCGGCCCCCAGAACTGGTAAAGGTTCTTGCCGCGCGGGGTGGCCAGGGCGGTGCCCATTTCCAGACGGTAAGGTTGCAGCAGGTCCAGCGGGCGAAGCACGCCGTACAGCCCGCTCAGGATGGCCAGGTGGTCCTGCGCCCAGGCCAGCTGGCTGGCATTGAGGCTTCTGGCGTCCAGCCCGCCGTAGACGTCGCCGTCGAAGGCCAGCACTGCCTGCTTGGCGTTCTTCACGCTGTGCTTGGTGGTCCAGGCGGCGTAGCGCCCCACATTCAAGGTGGCCAGGGCGTCGCTCAGGTCCATCAGCCCGGCCACCTGGGCGGGCGACTGGAGCTTGAGCGCCCGGATGAGTTCGGCCGCATCCTTGACGAACAGCGGCTCGGTGTGCGCCTGGACATGGGCAGGCGTGTCGTAGTCGAGCGCCTTGGCAGGGGAGATGACGAACAGCATGGCGGGATTTTCCCGCGTTTCGGCTGCGGGCTCGGGCTTATGGGGGCTTGACCGTGGATTACGCATTGGTAAATTGATTTACCATTTCGTAATTCGCCCCCGCCCATGCTGATGAAGGAGCCCGCCATGCCCGCCCCCGCCGATGTCCGCCTGGCCCTGCAGAACGCCCCAGCCCCTGCGCCGTTCAACCATCTGCACCACTACGCCTACCGCGCCAAGGATGCCGAGGAAACGCGGCACTTTTATGAAGACATCCTGGGCCTGCCGCTGTACCACATCATCCAGAGCGACGTGGTGCCTTCCACCGGCGAGTTCTGCCCCTACACCCACTTCTTCTTCCGCCTGACGTCGGGCGAGTTCATCGCCTTCTTTGACCTGGGCGACGACGAGGCCGCCCTGCCCTCGCCCAACACCCCGGCCTGGGTGAACCACATCTCGTTCAAGACCGACAGCGTGGCCAGCCTGCAGCGCATGAAGGCCAGGCTGGAAGCCGCCGGTGTGCCAGTGCTGGGCGTGACCGACCACCACATCTTCAAGAGCATCTATTTCTTTGACCCAAATGGCGTGCGCCTGGAACTGACGGCTGACATCGCCACCGAAGAGGAGATGGAGGCTGACAGCAAGACCGCTCGCGCCCGGCTCGATGAATGGACCGCCCGCAAGCAGGCCTGGCGGGCCGAGAAGGCCGCCGCGCTGGCCGCGGGCCTGCCGGTGCCCAAGCTCAAGCCCCAGCAGAACGACCGGCCGGAGTTTGTGGCGGGGACCCAGGCCCATGGCTGAGGTGTTGGCCTACCAGTCGCTCAAGCCCAAGCAGGGCTACGAGTTCTCCAGCGGCAGTGGCTACACCCTGCCGGAGTACCCCTTCGTGGCTCCGCCGGCCCTCACCAACCCGGCGCTCGGCGGGGTGGAGGTGCATGACATCGTCATCGTGGGCGGCGGGGTGTCGGGCCTCACCCTGGCCTGTGCCCTGGCCCGCATGGGCGTGGCCGCTGTGCTGATCGACGAAGACAACACCGTTGGGGTGAAGGGCGCCTCCAGCCGGGGCATTTGCTACGCGCAGAAGTCGCTGGAGATCTTCCAGCGCCTGGGCCTGTATGAGCGCATCGCCGCCAAGGGCGTGCAGTGGAGCGTGGGCCGCACCTTTGCCGGGCACGACGAGGTGTACGCCTTCGACCTTCGCCAGCAGGCCAGCCACCACCTGAGTGAGCAGCCGCCCTTCATCAACATCCAGCAGTTCTACATCGAGGGCTTTCTGGTGGAGCGGCTGCATGAGCTGGGCCATGTCGACCTGCGCTGGCAGACCCGGGTGATGGGCTTTTCCCAGACCAACCAGCAGGCCAGCCTGCAGGTGGAAACGCCCCAAGGCCCCTACACCCTGAGGGCCCGCCACGTGGTGGATGCCACCGGTGTGCACAGCCCGTTTCGGCAGTGGCTGGGGGTCCAGGTGCAAGGCATCAAGGGCGACGACCGATGGTGCATTGCCGACGTGCGCTTCAAGCGCACGCCGCCGGCCGAGCGCCACACCTGGATCGAGGCGCCCTTCAACGAGAACCGCGCGGTGTGGCAGCACCTGATGGCCGACGACGTGTGGCGGCTGGACTATCAGATGGCGCCCCAATGCGACATGGCCTACGTGGCTCGGCAGGACGTGGTGAAAGAGCGGCTCAAGCGCCAGTTTGGCGAGGGCTTCGACCCCGAGCGGGACTGCGAGATCGTCTGGGTGGGGCCCTACGCCTACCGCAGCGAATGCCTGGACACCTTCCGAGTGGGGCGGGTGTTCTTTGTGGGTGACTCGGCCCATGTGGTCAGCCCCTTCGGCGCGCGGGGTGGCAATTCGGGCCTGCAGGACGGCGACAACCTGGCCTGGAAGCTGGCGGCCGAGGTGCAAGGCCGGGCCGGGCCCGCACTGCTGGACAGCTATGACACCGAACGGCGCGCCGCCGCGTACCAGAACGTGCTGGTCACCAACCGGACGGCGCGGTTCCTGCGGCCGCAGGACGGAGCGGAACGCCTGTTCCGCAGCGCCACGCTGGCCTTGGCGCGCCACCATGCCTTTGCCCGGCAGATGGTCAACACCGGGCGCATGAGCGTGGCCAACACCTACCCGGGCAGCCGCATCACCGCCACGGCCGACGGCGTTGGCCGCTCGGTCCAGAACGTGCGGATGGCCTGGGCCGACGGCAGCCCAGCCCGCCTGAGCGACCTGCTGGCCTGGGCCAGCAGCGACGGCCCCCGTCTGCTGGGCGTAGGCTTCACCCCGGGTGGGGTGCAGCACCTGCTGGCGGCTCGGCGAGGGCTCGCCCACGACTCGCTGCGCGTCGTGCAAGTCGTGAAGGACAAGGCACCCAGGGCCAGCGCCACGCTGCCCCGCGAAACCGTGTTCGATGCCGCAGACGCCCTGCGGCACGCCTGCGGGGCCGCCGATGCCAGCTGGGCCGTGCTCAGACCCGACGGCTATCTGGTGGCAACGGGCAGCAAACCCGATCTGCTGGCCCGGGCGCTGCGGCAAGGCTTTGGCCACGACACAGCCGCCCGGAGGAGCCCGACATGAGCGCCAACCCGCCGGTGGGCCCAAGCCCGATCAGCACGCCCTGGCTCAGCCAGCCCGACAGCGACGCCTTCTACGAGGCCTTGCTGGACGCCCATCAGGGCCTGAGCCGCGAGGACAGCGAGGCCCTGAACGCCCGGCTGGTGCTCCTGCTGGCCAACGCCGTAGGCGACATTGCCACACTTTTGGAGTGCATCAGGCAGTCCAAATCATGATTCGATAACCGGGTTTGTCAATCAACCCGTGGAGTCCAGGCTGGAAACATTGGACTCTCTCGGCGTTTTAGGCCATTCAACAAACTTGCGCACATCAAGCTAACAAAAAAGCCGCCCGGCTTGCGCGGGGCGGCTGTTTTGTGGCCTTCTTGTACTCAGCCCAAAGCGGCCATCCAAGGCCGCCAAGGCCTCAGGCCTTGCCCGACGGCACCTTGCCTTCGACACCCTTGACGTAGAAGTCGACCTTGCCCTTCCACTCGTCGTTGGCTTTCTCGCCCTTGGGCAGGCGCTCCTTGCCGGTGTTGTCGACGATGGGGCCGGTGAAGGGCTCGAAGTCGCCGCTCTTGAGGCCAGCCTTCAGCTCTTCAACCTTCTTCTTGGTCTCTTCTGGCACCGCGTCATTGATCTTGATCAGGTCGTTCTGACCTTCCTTGACACCCCAACGGGTGACCTGGTTGCCCTTCCAGGTCTTGTCCAGCACCGCCTTGACCACACTCTTGTAGTAGGGGCCCCAGTCGACGATGCACGAGG
>CAZRRW010000129.1:0-2468 GCA_964602505.1 uncultured Burkholderiaceae bacterium | reverse complement strand
AGAGTCCCAACCAAAGGCGAACTTCTTGTTCTTCTCGGCGGTTTGCAGGATGGCGGTGGAGTCGGTGTTCTGCAGCAGCACGTCAGCGCCGCCGTTGATCAGCGTCTGGGCTGCCTCTGCCTCTTTCGGCGGGTCAAACCAGGTGTTGACCCATACCACCTTGGTCTTGACTTTGGGGTTGACCGACTGCGCACCCAGGGTGAAGCTGTTGATGTTGCGCAGCACTTCCGGGATGGGGAAGGACGCGACAAAGCCCAAAGTGTTGGTCTTGGTCATCTTGCCTGCGATCACGCCGGCCATGTACGCGTCTTGATAGAAGCGCGCGTCATAGGCGTTCATGTTGTCGGCGGTCTTGTAGCCGGTGGCGTGCTCGAACTTCACATCCGGATGGTCTTTGGCCACCTTGAGCATCGACTCCATGTAGCCGAAGCTGGTGGCGAAGATGAGCTTGTTGCCCTCGGCCACCAGGTCGCGGAACACCCGCTCGCCGTCGCCGTACTGAACCTTCTCGACAAACTTGGCCACCACCTTGTCCTGGAACTCGGCCTCCACAGCCTTGCGGCCCTGGTCGTGCGCGAAGGTCCAGCCTGCATCGCCCACGGGGCCGATGTACACCCAGGCAGCCTTCAGGGGCTCGGGCTTGGGAGGCGCAGCGGCAGGAGCCGGTGCCGGGGCTGGGGGTGGCTCGGACTTGCCGCAGCCCACCAGCGCGGCGGTGGAAGACAGCGAGGCCAGGGCCGTGAGCTTGAGCACGGAACGCTTGGAGATCGTCATGGTTCAGTCCTGTGAAGGTTGAAGTGATGAAAGGAAACGCCGAACAGGGCACCAGTCGGGTGGCGGAAATTATGGGCGAGCCAGTGACACCGCCCAAGGGCGGCAATTACCCGTTCGGATGAAAGGGCTTTCCCAGAGAGGCGGGCATGTTGACGCGCAGCCAGGTCGGGTTGCGGGAAATCAGCGCCAGCACGACGATGGTGGCCAGGTAGGGCAGCATGGACATGAACTCGCTGGGCACCTCGACCCCGCGCCCCTGCAGAAACAGCTGGAACATGGTCACGCCGCCAAACAGGTAGGCCCCCATGAGCGCACGCATCGGCCGCCAGGTGGCAAAGGTGGTCAGCGCCAGCGCAATCCAGCCGCGGCCGGCCGTCAGGCCCTCGGTCCACAACGGGGCGTAGACCACCGACAGGTAGGCCCCGGCCACGCCGCACAGCGCACCGCCGGCCATGACGCAAGCCAGCCGGATCAGCCGAACGCGATAGCCCAGGGCATGGGCCGCCTCCGGGCTTTCGCCCACGCTGCGCACCACCAGCCCAAGCCGGGTGCGCCGATAGAACCACACCAGGGCAATGGTGATGCCCACCGCGATGTACGCCATGGGGTGCTGCTTGAACAAGGCCGTGCCCAGGAACGGAATGTCCGCCAGCAGGGGCACCTGGTGCTGAATCGGGTCGTGGAGCTTCTTGCCGACATAGGCCACACCCACGAACGCCGAGAAACCGCCCCCAAACAGGCTGAGCGCCAGGCCAGTGGCGAACTGGTTGGTGTTCAGCCAGATCACGAGCAGGCCAAACACCGCCGCAGCCGCCGCACCGGCCAGGGCACCGGCCGCAAACCCAGCCCAGTCGCTGCCGGTGTGGAAAGCCATGGCAAAGCCCGCCACCGCAGCGATGAGTATCATGCCCTCGGCCCCCAGGTTGACCACCCCGGCCTTCTCGTTGATCAGCAGGCCAAGCGCCGCAATGGCCAGGGGCGTGCCCGAGGCCAGCATGGCGGCAATCAGCAGCGCGGCTTCATTCATGCGGCGCTCCTCGCCTTGGGCTGGCCCAGGCGGATCCGGTAGGCAATGAGGGTGTCACAAGTGAGCAGGCTCACGAGCAGCAGGCCCTGGAACACCCCGGTCAATGCGGCGGGCAGGCCCAGGCGGCTTTGTGCCAGTTCGCCACCGATGAGAAACATGCTCAGCAGCAGCCCGCTCAGCACGCAACCTACTGGATGCAGGCGCCCCACAAAGGCCACGATGATGGCGGTGAAACCATAGCCAGTGGAGAGATACGGATTGAGCTGCCCCACCGGGCCAGCCGCCTCCATGGCACCCGCCATGCCTGCGCAAGCCCCCGAGACCAGCAATGACACCCACAGGGCCTTGCGGCTGGAGAACCCGGCGTAGCGCGCGGCCGCCGGGGCCAGGCCACCCACCTGCAGCTGATAGCCCAGCATGGTGCGCTGCATCACCAGCCAGGCCAGCACCACCACGACCAGCGAGATGACAAACCCCGCGTGAACCCGGAATCCGGCAAACAGCCGAGGCATCAGGGTCTCGTCCGCAAAGTTGACCGTCTGGGGGAAATTGAAGCCTTTGGGATCCTTCCAGGGGCCGAACACCAGGTAGCTGACAAACAGGTTGGCCACGTACACCAGCATCAGGCTGACCTGGATCTCGTTGGCGTTGAAGCGGTCCCGCAGCA
>CAZRRW010000128.1:3121-7339 GCA_964602505.1 uncultured Burkholderiaceae bacterium | reverse complement strand
CCTGTGGATCAAGTGCCCGGCCTGCGAGACGGTGCTCTACAAGACCGACCTCGAGCAGAACCTCAACGTCTGCCCGAAGTGTGGCCACCATCACCGCATCGCAGCGCGGGCAAGGCTCGACGCCTTTCTCGACGCGGAAGGCCGCTACGAGATCGGGCAGGAGGTGTTGCCTGTGGACCCCTTGAAGTTCAAGGACTCCCGCAAGTACCCCGAGCGTCTGAAAGACGCCATGGAGATCACCGGCGAGACCGACGCCCTGGTCGTGATGGGTGGCGCGCTCAAGAGCCTGCCGGTGGTGGCGGCCTGTTTCGAGTTTGACTTCATGGGTGGCAGCATGGGCTCGGTGGTGGGCGAGCGATTCGCGCGTGGGGTGGAAACCGCCATCGCGCAGAAAGTGCCTTTCATCTGCTTCACCGCCACTGGCGGCGCCCGCATGCAAGAGGGCTTGCTCAGCCTGATGCAGATGGCCAAGACCAATGCGGCCCTCACCCGGCTTGCTGCCAAGAAGCTGCCCTACGTGAGCGTGCTGACCGACCCGACCATGGGTGGTGTATCTGCAGGTTTTGCCTTTGTGGGTGACCTGGTGATTGCCGAGCCCAAGGCCCTCATCGGCTTCGCTGGCCCAAGGGTGATCGAGAACACCGTGCGCCAGACCCTGCCCGAGGGCTTTCAGCGAGCTGAGTTCCTTCTGGAGAAGGGCGCCGTCGACTTCATTGCCGACCGGCGCGAACTGCGCGACATCATCGCGTCGGCACTGGCCATGCTGCTGGACGAGCCCGCCGACGCAGTGGCCTGAGGTTCGCCTCAGTAGTAGGCCGCCACCATCGCCCGCTCGCCGTTCATCAGCACGATCTGGGCAATCTGAAGAAACACGATCGCCACCAGCGGCGACAAGTCAATGCCGCCCACCAGCGGCACGATGCGGCGGATCGGCCGCAGCAGTGGCTCGCACAGCAGCCTGAGGATGGTGCCCATTGGAGAGCCCTGGCCGAACCAGCTCAGGATGACATGCACGATCAGCAGCACCATCAGGCCTGACAAGGCCAGGCGCAACAGGTGAAACACCGCCAGCAGCAAGATCATGCCCATGGCGTCGGGCGCCAGCGAAGCAGGCCCAACCAGGAACCAGCGCAGGGCCTGATGCACCAGGCTCAGCACCAGGGCGGCCACGGCGCAGGACACGTCAACGCCGCCAAGCTGGCGCACCGCCGTCGGCAGCAGCTTGCGAATGGGCAGTACCAGCCAGTCGGTCACGGCCACCACAAAGTGCGCCATGGGGTTGCTGCCCCCCCGAAAAGGCACTTTCATCAGCAGCATGTACAGCCGCAGCAGACTGGTGCCGACGAGCAGGCCAAAGGCCACTTCGAGCAGCAGATGGATGATTTGCGACAGCACGTCCGAGACTGTAGCGGTTCGCCTGGCGCGTACCCGATGGGCAGAAAAAAGGGGCCTTGCGGCCCCTTTGGCTCAGGCAGTGATGCCGTTCTTACTCGCGGTCGCCGCCAAAGATGCCCAGCAGGGCCAGCAATGACTGGAACACGTTGTAGATGTTCATGTACAGCGCCAGCGTAGCCGACACGTAGTTGGTCTCGCCACCGTCCATGATGCGCTTGAGGTCGTACAGCATGAACAGCGAGAAGATACCCATGGCCAGCACAGCCACCGTGATCATCAGCGCCGGGCTCTGCATGAAGATGTTGGCAATGCCCGCCACCAGCAGCATGATGGCGCCGATCATCAGGAACTTGCCCATGCCTTCCAGGCTGCGCTTGATGACGCTGGCCACGGACGCCATGCCGAAGAAGATGGCGGCGGTGCCACCAAAGGCCAGCATGATCAGCTCGGAGCCATTCTTCAGGCCCAGTACCGCGCCCACCATGCGCGAGAGCATCAGGCCCATGAAGAAGGTGAAGGCCAACAGCAGCACCACGCCCATGCCCGAGTTCTTGAACTTCTCGATGGCGAACATGAAGCCGAAGGCACCCGCCAGGAATACGATGGCGCTCACGCCAACGCCCATGGCGGCGGTGATGCCGGTGGCCACGCCGATCCAGGCGCCCAGCACGGTGGGCACCATCGACAAGGCCAGCAGCCAGTAGGTGTTGCGCAGAACCTGATTGCGTTGGGCAGCAGACTGCAAGCCATAACCGGCGTACTGCTGCTGGATGACGTCGTTCATGTGGACTCCTGTTCAGTGCAAAAGTGCACGAGTTGTAGACACCGCGAATTGTGAAGGGTTCCCCAGCGCGAAAGTCGGGTATTTCCCCCAGATATTCAAGGGGAATTGGCCTGCCCGTGTCAGCACAGCTTTCACCAGGCTGCATGGCTCGCCCGGCGAAGGCTCGATACAGTGCGCGCTGAGGTCGCGGGGTACTGCCGCCGCACCGTTCTCCACCCCCGCACATCCCCTCTGCCATGAACACCAAGCCCTATCTGAGTCTGTCTGACGTCAAAGCCATCGCCGCCGGCTGTGAAGCCGAAGCCACCGCCAACGCCTGGGCGGTGAGCTTTGCCATCGTCGATGACGGTGGCCACCTGCTTTGGATGCAGCGCCTGGACGGCGCAGCGCCCATTTCCGCCGAAATCTGCCAGGGCAAGGCCAAGACCGCCGCGCTGGGCCGCCGCGAGAGCAAGGTGTACGAAGACATGATCAACAACGGCCGCGTGTCCTTCCTGTCGGCCCCGGTGCTCAACGGCCTGCTCGAAGGCGGCGTGCCGATCACCGTGGATGGTCACGTCATTGGTGCGGTTGGCGTGTCGGGTGTGAAAAGCACCGAAGACGCGCAGATCGCCCGCGCCGGCATCGCCAAGCTGGGCTGACCGCCGCCCAGCCCGTGGGCCGTGTGCCTACTGGCGCGGGTTGGTGACGAAGCCGATCTTCTTCAGCCCCGCCTTCTGCGCGGCCGCCATGGCCTGAGCGACCCGCTCGTAGCGCACTTCGCGGTCGCCGCGGATGTGCAGCTCGGGCTGCGGCTCAAGCTTGGCGGCCTCGGCGAAGCGGGCGACCAACTGGTCGTCGGCCACTGGCGCGTCGTTCCAGAAGTAGTCGCCGTTGGCGGCAATCGCAAACAGGATGGTCTGCGGCTTCACGTCCTGCGGCTGGTTGGTCGCGCGCGGCAGGTCTACATTCACCGAATGCTGCATCACCGGCACGGTGATGATGAAGATGATCAGCAGCACCAGCATCACGTCCACCAGGGGCGTCATGTTGATCTCGTTCATCACCTCGCCGTCGTTGTCGTCAAGCGTCCCGAAAGCCATGGCGTGTTCCCTCAGGTCTTCTGCGGCGCCAGCGCCCAGGCTTCGCCGGTGCCGACCCGTGCGCCCGTCACGAAGTAGGCGTGCAGGTCATGGGCAAAGCGGCTGAGCCTGGCGCTCACGGCCTTGTTACCCCGCACCAGGGCGTTGTAGCCCAGCACGGCTGGGATGGCCACCGCCAGGCCTAGCGCCGTCATGATCAGCGCCTCGCCGATGGGGCCAGCCACCTTGTCAATGCTGGCCTGGCCCGCCAGGCCGATTGAGATGAGCGCGTGATAGATGCCCCAGACCGTGCCAAAGAGGCCCACAAACGGGGCGGTGGAGCCCACCGAGGCCAGGGTGGCCAGCCCCCGCTGCAGGCGGCCCAGTGCATCGTCCATGGTGTTGCGCAAGGTGCGGGTCACCCAGTCGCTGAGGTCCAGCGTGCCGTGCAGGTGCTGGCCCTTGCTGCTACGGTGGTGGGCCACCGCGTCGCGCCCGTCCAGCGCCATCTGGCGGAACGGGTTCGCCTCGGGGGTCAGCGCCTTCAGCCCGTGTTCAAAGTCGGGGCTGTGCCAGAAGGCCTCCACCTGCGCGGCCAGCTTGCGCAGGCGCATGAGGTCCAGCGCCTTCATCACCATCACGAACCAGGAGGCGAGCGACATGGCCAGCAGGATGATGGCGGTGGTACGGGTGACCCAGTCTCCCTGGGTCCAGACGTGGGTGAGGCCGAACTGGCTGTTCATGAAGATCCTTGGCAAAGGCAGCTTGCGGGCGCGCCTCAGTTGTTGAGGGAAAAGTTGATGGGTTGCAGGTACCACGCGGCCACCGGCTCAGCGCCCTGCTTGGCGGGCACAAAGCGCCAGCGCTTCACCGCGTCCAGCGCGGCCTGGTCCAACCGCTCATAGCCGCTGGAGGTTCGCACCTGTACCTCGCCTGCCGTGCCGTCGGCCAGCACATAGACGCGCAGCACCACCCGGC
>CAZRRW010000128.1:1863-3070 GCA_964602505.1 uncultured Burkholderiaceae bacterium | reverse complement strand
GGTTGTTCAGGTGGGCCGCGTCGCTGGACGGTGCCGTCAGCGGGGCCGGCGGTGCAGCCGGTGCGGGGGCTGCGGCCACTGGCGCAGGGGGGGCTGGTGGCGCGGCTACTACTGGAGGCGGCGGCGACTGGGGCGTAGGAGGCGCGCTGATAGCGGTTGGCGACGGCGGTGCCTGTGTGGTCTGCAACACTGGTGCTGGCGCAGGTGGCGGTGGGGTCTGCCGGGTTTGCGGGGTAGGGGGGGCGGGTGCGGGTGGCGGTGGCCGAATGTCCAGCGGTTTCGGCGGGCTCAGCATCTCGGCAATCGCCTCCACCGGCACCACCACCTCCACCGCCCTGGCCAGCAGCCCAGACTGCAAGGCCCAGAGCCCCGCCCCGTGCAGCAGCACCACGCCGCCGGCAATCAGGGCGTTGCGGGCCTGGGGGCTCAGGGCGGGGTGGGCACGGCTCATGGGGTGGATTGTCCGCCGTGACGCGGACGCCCAGCTGGCCGCTCAGGCGGGCGCGGCAAGGGCGGTGGTCAGCGCTGGCACCACCCGGGTCACGGCTTGGACCAAGGGATTGGCAGGGCAGGGCGACGCGCCAAAAGGCTGGCACTCCGCCACCACCCGTTGCGCACAGTCAAGGCATTTGCCACAGCTCGAGCCCAGGCCGGTCGCCGCGCGAACCGCAGCCAGATCGGTCGCGCCCTGGGTGGCCAGCTTGGCAATGTCGCGGTCGCTGACACGATGGCAGATGCATACGATCATGTTGTTATGATAAACGCGAATAACTCGCATTTGCAAATTTTGGAGATCTCTGCCCTGGATGGCCTGGCGGTGCCCCGCTGACAATCGCGCCATGACGCCACCCACGCCCGCCATCCCGAGCACCCAGCCCACCCTGCTGGTGCGCCACGCCCGCTGCATCGCCACGTTTGACGACGCGGGCACCGAGCTGAAAGACGCCTCGCTTTTGGTGCAGGGCAATCGCATCGTCGCGCTGGGGGACGACGCTGCCATTGGGGCGGCCTTGCAAACGCTGGGCAAAGCGGGCGCGCCAAACGGCCAACCCGCCGTGCCCGATGAGGTGATTGACGCGCGGCGCATGGTGCTGATCCCCGGCTTGGTGAACACCCACCACCACATGGTTCAAAGCCTCACCCGTGCGGTGCCTACGGTGCAAAACGCGGAGCTGTTCTCTTGGCTGCGAGGGCTTTACCCCATTTG
>CAZRRW010000128.1:0-1853 GCA_964602505.1 uncultured Burkholderiaceae bacterium | reverse complement strand
CGGCACCTCACGCCCGAGATGGTGCGTGTGTCCACCCAAGTGGCGGCGGCGGAGTTGCTGCTGTCGGGCTGCACGACCTCCAGCGACCACCTCTACATCTACCCCCGCAGCAGCGAGGGCCCGGTTCGGCTGGACGACAGCATCCACGCCGCGCGGCAGATTGGGCTGCGCTTCGTGGCCACCCGCGGGAGCATGAGCGTGGGCCGAAGCCAGGGCGGCTTGCCGCCAGACGAGGTGGTGGAAAAGGAAGACGAGATCCTCGCCGACACCGAGCGCGTGATCACCACTCACCACGATGCCAGCTTTGGTGCCATGACGCAAGTGGCGGTGGCACCGTGCTCGCCTTTTTCGGTGAGCCAGCGGCTCATGCGCGAGTCGGCCGAACTCGCCCGCCGCCACGGCGTGCGCTTGCACACCCATTTGGCTGAAAACGACCACGACATCGCATACAGCCGCGACAAGTTCAATTGCACTCCAGCGCAGTACGCCCAAGACCTGGGTTGGCTGGGCGCAGACGTGTGGCACGCCCACTGTGTGAAGCTGGATGACGAAGGCATTTCGCTCTTTGCGGCCACCCGCACCGGCGTAGCGCATTGCCCCTGCAGCAATATGCGCCTGGCCAGCGGTATTGCGCCCATTCGCCGCTTGCTCGACGCGGGTGCCCCGGTGGGCTTGGGAGTTGACGGCAGCGCCAGCAACGACGCCGGGCACTTGCTCAACGAGGCACGCCAAGCCATGTTGTTAGCTCGGGTGGGGCGGGCGCTGCAGCCGCTGTCGGCTGCCGACCGGGCTGCGCACGAAGGGGCGCGCTTTGGTTGTGACTTAGGCCCCGCTGAAATGAGTGCCCGCGACGCTTTGCGTTTGGCGACAAGGGGTGGAGCGGCCGTGCTGGGCCGCAGCGACATTGGGCATTTGGCCGTGGGCCAGTGCGCTGACTTTGCCTTGTTTGATTTGGACGCAGTGGCCATGGCCGGTGGCGCGGTGCACGACCCGGTGGCCGCGTTGCTGCTGTGCGCCAGCCCGCAAGCGGCCTACACCGTGGTCAATGGCCGGGTGGTGGTGCGCCAGGGGCAACTCACCACCGTAAGCCTGCCCGGCCTCATCGAGCGGCACAACGCCCTGGCGCGCCGCCTGGCCGAGGCGGCCTAGGCGCGGCGGGCAGGGGGCTGGCGCAGGTCGGCTTAGCTCAGTTCGCCCATCATCGACTGCTGGTAGTTCTGCAAGCCCACCTTTTCGACCAAGTCGATTTGGGTTTCCAGAAAGTCGATGTGCTCTTCGGTGTCTTCAAGGATGCTCTCGAACAACTCGCGGCTCACGTAGTCGCGCACCGTTTCACAGTGGGCAATGGCGTCTTTCAGCGTGGCTTGCGAGGCGTATTCCATCTTCAAGTCGCAGGCCAGCACCTCGGGTACGGTCTCGCCCAGCAGCAGCTTGCCCAGGTCTTGCGCGTTGGGCAGCCCGTCTAGGGTGAAGATGCGCTCCATCAGCGCGTCGGCATGCTTCATCTCGCCAATGGATTCGTCGTATTCCTTTTTGGCCAGCTTGTCCAAGCCCCAGTGCTTGTACAGGCGGTAGTGCACAAAGTACTGGTTGATCGCGGTGAGCTCGTTTTTGAGCTGGGCGTTGAGCCACTCGACTACTTTTTGATCGCCTTCCACGGGATCCTCCTAACGGTTTGACGAGCAAATTGTGGGTGAGGCGAGGGCTCGGCCTTTGACCTGGGCGCTAAACCCCTGCGCGAATGGTCTGGCTGCAATTGGTAGTCACTCGTATTTCACTCTTCGCGCCGGGTGCGGCTTTAGGGAAGGTCTGCACAAACGCTGTTTTGCGTGAGTGTGCGGCGTGAATTGAGT
>CAZRRW010000127.1:0-7358 GCA_964602505.1 uncultured Burkholderiaceae bacterium | reverse complement strand
CCGTCGCCGGTGGTGTGCTTGTCCAGGGCCAGCAGATGGCCCGAGCCCTCACCGCCCAGCAGCCAGCCACGCTGGTTCAGGGCCTCCAGCACATAGCGGTCGCCCACCTTGGCGCGCACCAACTCCACCCCCTTGGCCTGGAGCGCCAGCTCCACCGCCATGTTGGTCATCAGCGTGCCCACGCAACCCGGCACCACCTCGTCGCGGGCCAGGCGGTCGGCCACCATCACGTACAGCAGCTCGTCGCCGTTGAACAGGCGGCCTGTGGAGTCGACCATCTGCAAGCGGTCGGCGTCGCCATCCAGCGCCACGCCGTAGTCGGCACGATGCGCCTGCACCGCCGCCACCAGCGCCTCGGGGTGGGTGGCGCCCACCTCGTGGTTGATGTTCAGCCCGTCGGGTGCGCAGCCGATGGCCACCACCTCGGCACCCAGTTCATGAAACACCTTGGGCGCAATGTGATACGCCGCGCCATGTGCCGCGTCGACCACCACCTTCAGGCCCTTGAGCGACAGGTCGGGCGCAAAGGTACTCTTGCAGAACTCGATGTAGCGGCCGGCCGCATCATCCAGACGCCGCGCCTTGCCCAGGGCGGCGGCTTCCACCCACTGAGGCGGCTCGGCCAGGCGGGCCTCCACCTCAGCCTCCCAGGTGTCGGGCAGCTTGGCGCCATCGGCCGAGAAGAACTTGATGCCGTTGTCGGGGTAGGGGTTGTGGCTGGCGCTGATGACCACGCCCAGGTCGGCCCGCAGGGCGCGGGTGAGGTAGGCCACCCCTGGCGTGGGCAGCGGGCCCAGCAGCACTACGTCGACCCCGGCAGAGTTAAAGCCCGACTCCAGTGCACTTTCGAGCATGTAGCCCGAGATGCGGGTGTCCTTGCCGATCAGCACGCTAGGGCGACGCGCCTGGGTGCTGGCCGCCTGCATCAGCACACGGCCCACCGCATGGGCCAGGCGCAGGACGAAATCCGGGGTGATGGGATCGTGGCCAACGGTGCCACGGATGCCGTCGGTGCCGAACCACCGGCGTGCAGAAGAAGGTGCCGTGCTCATGCCCGCATTGTCACGCGCCAGTCACCCAGCAGTCACACGGCGGCGGCCAGCCACACCTTCACCGCGTCCAGGGTAGCCGGCACGTCGTGCGTGCGGATGACCCGCGCCCCGCGCTCCAGCGCCAGCATAGTGGCCGCCAGGCTGGCAGGCAGGCGCTCGCCCACCGAACGGCCCGTCACGTGCCCCAGCGAGCTCTTGCGGGACCACGCGCACAACAGCGGCTGGCCCAGGGACAGCAGCGACGACTGCTGGGCCAGCAGGGCAAAGTTCTGGGCGACTGTCTTGCCAAAACCAATGCCTGGGTCCAGCACGATGCGCTGGCGGCCAATGCCGGCGTCGTCCGCTGCCTCCAGCCGCTCTTGCAGGAACAAGCCCACGGTGAGGGCCACGGTGGCTGGGTCGTCTTCCATGGGTTGCACCTGCATGGTGGCAGGCTCCCCGTGCATGTGCATCAGCACCGCACCCGCCTTGGGGTGGGCCGACAGCGCCTGGAGGGCGTCCCCCTGCCTCAGCGCCCATACATCGTTGATGATGTCGGCCCCCAGGTCCAGCGCGGCGCGCATGATCTCGGGCTTGTAGGTGTCCACCGACACAGGCACCCCCAGTGTCACAGCATGGGCCAGCACCGGCTGCAGGCGCCGCCACTCCTCGTCCGCTGGCACCGGCGTGGCGCCTGGGCGTGTGGACTCTGCCCCAATGTCCAGCAGGTGGGCGCCTTCACGCACCAGATGCTCGCAGTACGCCTGGGCCAGACGCGGGGTGTCAAAGTAGCCGCCGTCGGAGAACGAGTCGGGCGTGACGTTGACGATGCCCATGACCAGCGGCGTGGTCAGGCCCAGCTGGAAGCGGCCCGCCTGCCACACGCCAGGGACGCTGGCACCTGCAAAAGAAAAAGGGGCCGCAGCCCCTTCTCGCATCATCACCCACGCCTCATGCAGCGTTGGGGGCGGCGTCTGCCGCCACCGAACCGCCGCCGCTGGGCGGCGTTTGCGTGGGCGTGCGCGGCGTGAAGTCCTTGGGCGGACGTGGCGCCATGCCCTTCATGATGTCGTCGAGCTGGTCGGAGTCGATGGTCTCCCAGTCCAGCAGAGCCTTGGCCATGGCATGCATCTTGTCGGCGTTGTCTTCGATCAGCTTGCGCGCCAGGGCGTACTGCTCGTCAATGATGCGGCGCACCTCGGCGTCGACCTTCTGCATGGTCTGCTCGGAGATATTGGTCGTCTTGGTGACCGAGCGGCCCAGGAAGACCTCGCCCTCGTTCTCGGCATAGACCATGGGGCCCAGCGCGTCGCTCATGCCGTACTTCATGACCATGTCGCGCGCCAGGTTGGTGGCCCGCTCGAAGTCGTTGCTGGCACCGGTGGTCATCTGGTTCATGAACACCTCTTCCGCGATGCGCCCGCCGAACAGCATGCTGATCTGGTTGAGCATGTACTCGCGGTCGTAGGAGTAGCGGTCCTGCGCCGGCAGGCTCATGGTCACGCCCAGGGCACGGCCACGGGGAATGATGGTCACCTTGTGCACCGGGTCGCACTTGGGCAGCATCTTGCCAATGAGGGCGTGGCCGCTTTCGTGATAGGCGGTGTTACGGCGCTCTTCCTCGGGCATGACCATGCTCTTGCGCTCAGGGCCCATGAGGATCTTGTCCTTGGCCTTTTCGAAGTCCTGCATCTCCACCACGCGGGCGTTGCGGCGCGCCGCCATCAGCGCCGCCTCGTTGCACAGGTTGGCCAGGTCGGCACCGCTCATGCCGGGTGTGCCGCGGGCGATCACGCTGGCGCTGACGTCCTGCGCGATGGGCACCTTGCGCATGTGCACGTTGAGGATCTGCTCGCGGCCGCGGATGTCGGGCAGCGTCACATACACCTGGCGGTCAAAGCGGCCAGGGCGCAGCAAGGCTGAATCGAGGATATCGGGGCGGTTGGTGGCCGCCACCACGATGACGCCGAGGTTCGTCTCGAAACCGTCCATCTCCACCAGCATCTGGTTGAGGGTCTGCTCGCGCTCGTCGTTGCCACCGCCCAGGCCCGCGCCACGCTGGCGGCCCACGGCGTCAATCTCGTCGATGAAGATGATGCACGGCGCGTTCTTCTTGGCGTTCTCGAACATGTCGCGCACGCGCGCCGCGCCCACGCCGACGAACATCTCCACGAAGTCAGAGCCGCTGATGCTGAAGAACGGCACCTTGGCCTCGCCGGCGATGCCCTTGGCCAGCAAGGTCTTGCCGGTGCCGGGTGGCCCCACCAGCAGCAGGCCGCGGGGAATGCGTCCGCCCAGCTTCTGGAATTTCGACGGGTCCTTGAGGAAGTCCACCACTTCCTTGACCTCTTCCTTGGCCTCGTCGCAGCCGGCCACGTCGGCAAAGGTCACTTGGTTGTTGGCCTCGTCCAGCATGCGCGCCTTGCTCTTGCCAAAGCTGAAGGCCCCGCCGCGCCCGCCGCCCTGCATTTGCCGCATGAAGTACACCCACACGCCAATCAGCAGCAGCATGGGGCCCCAGCTGATCAGGATGCTCATCAGCAGCGAGGGCTCTTCATCAGGCTTGCCCGAAACCTGCACGCCGAACTTCATCAGGTCGCCCACCATCCAGATGTCGCCGGGCGACGCGATGGTGTAGGGGCGGCCCTCGGCCGGGGTGACATTAAGGTTGCGGCCCTGAACGTCCACCTGGCGCACCTTGCCGTTGCGCGCGTCTTCCATGAACTGCGAGTAGCTGACCGAGGTGGTCTGGCGCGGACGCTCGAACTGTTTGAAGACGGTGAACAGCACGAGGGCGATCACCATCCAGATTGCAACTTTAGAAAACCATTGGTTGTTCACGGGCCACTTTCACGGGGAAACAAGATCCCCAATAGATGCGAACCATTCTAAGGAGTTCAAGCTCGCACGGTTGACGTGCCACTTTGCGCCCACACCGGCCGAAAAGTCAAGCCGATCAAGGGCTTGGTGGCGTTTTAGCCAGCGTTTGCGTCGGCCGGGGCTGCCAGGGGCCGCTTGAGCCCAATGCCGACGATGAAGGTTTCGGCCGATTTGGCCCGTGAGGCCTTGGGCTTGATGGGCTTGACCACCCGAAACCGGTCTTTGAACAGCTTGACCAGCTGGCTGTAGCCGCTGCCGTGGAAGACCTTGACGACCAGAGCCCCGCCGGGCTTCAGGTGGGCCTGGGCAAACTCGACCGCCAGTTCCACCAGGTGGGCAATGCGGGCGGCGTCAGCCACCTCCACCCCCGACAAATTGGGGGCCATGTCTGACACTACATGGTCCACCCGCGCATCAGCCCCGCCCAAGGCGCTGCGCAGGGCCTCGGCCACCGCATCGTCGCGAAAGTCGCCTTGAATGAAGGTCACGCCCTCAATCGGCTCAAAGTCCAGGATGTCAAGCGCGATGATGTTGCCCTTACTGCCTTTACCTTGGCCTTTGGCCTCGTCGCCGTCCGCACGCTCCCCAATCTCACCCACCGCCGCGCCGCCCTGCCCCGCCACCTTGGGTGCCATCACGCGGCGCAAATACTGGCTCCACGCGCCAGGGGTGGCCCCCAAGTCCACCACCGTCTGGCCGGGGCCAAACAGGCCCAGGGTTTCGTCAATCTCCTTGAGCTTGTAGGCCGCGCGCGAGCGGTAGCCCTCGCGCTGCGCGAGCTTGACGTAAGGGTCGTTCACATGGTCGGCCAGCCAAGCCTTGTCGACCTTCTTGCTTTTGGTCTTGATCTTCATGTTGGGTCTGTCAGAACCTGCATTGTCCTGCCGCGCCGGATAATCACCCCATGCCCACCTTGCCGCTCACCCCCGCCCAGCGCCGCCAACTGCGTGCCGACGCCCACCACCTGAACCCGGTGGTGCAGATTGGCGGCGACGGCCTCACCCCTGCCGTGCAGCGTGAGGCCGACCTGGCGCTCAACGCGCACGGGCTCATCAAGGTACGCGCCTTTGTGGACGACCGCGCCAGCCGCGACGAAATGCTGGCCGCCCTGTGCAACGCCTTGGGCGCGGCGCCAGTGCAGCACATTGGCAAGCTGTTTGTGCTGTACCGCCCCAAGCCCCCCAAGGCCAGGGCCGACGACGACGCCGAGCGCGACGCCCTGAGCCGCGCCCCCAAGGTGGTGAAGATCGTCAAATTTCCCAAAACCGGCAACCGCCGCCCCAGTGTCAGCAAGGTGCGGGTGCTGGGCAACCAGCGCGTCACCCAGGGCGGTAGCGTCAAGCGGGCCGAGCGGCGGCAAAAATCGGCCAAAAAGGCTGTTTGAACGCCCGCTGGCCCCAGGCTTCTAAGCCAAGGCCAGCAACGCCAGCCCCAGCGCCGCCGGGGCCGCCTGGATGTAGAGAATCTTCTTGCTGGCCGTGGCCGCGCCGTACACCCCGGCCACCAGCACGCAGGCCAGAAAGAACACCTTCACGCCCCAGCCGCCGGCCCCACCGGCCCAGCCCAGCCACAGGCCCCACAGCAGCCCCGCCGCCAGAAACCCGTTGTACAGGCCCTGGTTGGCCGCCAGCACCTTGGTGGCCTGCGCAAACTCGGGCGTCAGGCCAACGGCCTTGCGCCCACGCGGCGTGGTCCACCAGAACATCTCCAGCACAAGGATGTAGACGTGGATGACCGCCACCAGCAACACCACCCCATCTGCCACCATTTGCATGGTTTGACCCTCTTTCAATCCACCGAAAACTGGTGCTGGTTGCGCCCGCGAATGCCCGCGTAAAAGCGCTTGATGTGCGCCATGTCGGCCTCGACGTCGCCGGTGGGCACAAACACCGGCCCCAGGCCACTGACCTTGCGCTCGTAGTCCACGTAAGCCAGCACGATGGGCACCTGCGCCTGCAGCGCAATGAAATAGAAGCCCGTCTTCCAGTGGCGGGTTTTACCGCGCGTGCCCTCTGGCGGCACCACCAGTTGCAGGGGGCCGGGCGCCGCCGCAATGGCCGCCGCCGCGGCCACCAGGTTGTTCTTCTGGCTGCGGTCTACCGCCACGCCGCCCAGCCAGCGCATGACCGGGCCAAACGGCCCCCAGAACAGGCTGGCCTTGCCCAGCCAGTAAACACGCAGCTGCAGGCAGAAGGCCACCATCAGGGTGTAAGGCAAGTCCCAGTTGCTGGTGTGGGGCGCGGCAATGAGCACGCTCTTGGTCGCGTGGGGCGGCAGGCTGCCCATGACCTGCCAGCCCTGCAGGCGCAGCACCGCGCGCGACAGGCGGCGCAGCAGCGTGTTGACGACGGGGGTATCAAAAAGCGAGTGCTGCATGGCGGAGGCCGCGTGAGGGCGGCTGCCAAGGCAGGCGCGGGGTGGGTGAACGGGATGTGGTTTGGGGGTGGATGATGCCCTACGACCGCCGTGTCGCGGCCGCTTCAGCGCCGCCGGGCGGCTGCGCTGGCCGCCCTGGGGCGGGCACGCGGAGCCACGGGCGCATCAGCCGGGCGGGTTTGGGGCGGCAGGCCACTGGGTAACTGGGCGGCCGGCACAAACACCAGGGCCATGCTGCTGGCCAACCGGTTGCCGCTGACCAGCAGGCCCTCCTGGCGCAACAGCTCGGCCTGGGGTGTGCCATCCGGGTTGAGCTTGGCCGCGCCCAGGCTACCATCGGCACTCACCACCCGGTGCCAGGGGTAGACCATCTTTTCGTGGTCGGCTAGCTGGCTGAGGATGTACGCCACATGGCGGGGCATCACGTCCAGATGTTCACCCATCGACTGGTGGGTACACACCCTGCCCGGTAGCACCGCCGCCGTGAGCTGAAGCACCTGCGCCTTGATGCGGGCAAAGAAAGGGGAACCGGGCATGGGCGGCTGGGTGTGCAGTCAATCGGCTGGCGGCGGCCAGTGGGCCATGGCCTAGCCCTTTCGCTGGGCGGCCTGCAGCATCTGGCCCATCAGTTCATGCACCAGATTCACCGCCTTCAGCGGGCGCAGCATCACCTTGAACTCTGTCACCTGCCCCGCCGCATTCCAGCGGATGATGTCGACCCCATTCACCAGCACCCCGTTCAGCGTGGTTTCAAACTCCAGCACCGCGTCATTGGGGCCCACCACTTCGCGCACATAGCGGAACGAGGCATTGCCCTCGCCCGCCAGCACCCGCATGGCCGCCGTCAGGTAAGCCTGGGTGATGGCCTTGCCCACCTGGGGCGTGTGCACCACGGGTGAGAAGAACACCGCGTCGTCGGCCAGCCAAGTGCTGAGTGCCGCCGGGTTGCGCTGTTCAATGATGTGGTGCCAACGGGCGATGGGGTGGTCGGCTATGGGGTGGTCGGTCATAGGGTGAGATGCGAAGTCATGTTTCAGTTGGTCAGCTCTGGAAGTACCGCAATGGATGATC
>CAZRRW010000126.1:1219-7404 GCA_964602505.1 uncultured Burkholderiaceae bacterium | reverse complement strand
GCACTGGCCATGGGCACCTGGTTCGAGGTGTTCACCATCGCCCACTTTCCGCTGTGGGCTGTTGTGTCGCTGGGCGTGGTGGTGTGGGCCTGCGCCCGCCTGCCAGACCTGCGCGAGCCCACCCATGGCCCCGACGCGGCCGACCCCCTGGGCCCAGTGCTGGCCCAGCCGGCGGTGCAGTGGTTTTTTGTGGCGCTGTTCTTTCATGTGCTGGCGCATGTGTCGGTGTACCTGTTCTTCAGCCTTTACCTCGACGCGCTGGGCTACAGCAAGGCGGTGATCGGTCTGTTGTGGGCGGTGAGCGTGGCCACCGAGATCGTCTGGTTCTTCACCCAGGGCCGCTGGCTGCCACTGCTGAGCCTGCACGCCTGGCTGATGCTGGGCGCTGCACTGGGCATGCTGCGCTTTGGCGTGATTGCCGGGTTGGCGGGCGCGCTGGTGATGCTGGTACTGGCCCAGGCCCTGCACGCCATCACCTTCGCGGCCCACCACACCGCCTGCGTGGCCCTGCTCAACCAGCACTTCGCGGCCCGCCTGCGCGGGCGCGGCCAGGCGCTCTACACCATCGTGGGCTATGGCCTCACCGGGGTGGTGGGCGGCTTTGGGGGCGGGGCGCTGGCGTCGCGCTATGGCTATGGCCTGCTGTTCTGGCTGGCCCTGGGCTGCTCGGGCCTGGCGGTGGCGGCTGCCTGGCGTTCGCGTCATTTCAACTCGGGGAGAATCAACCCATGACCCAACCCGCCATCCTGGTGGCTCGCGCCATATTCCCCGACATCGTTGAAGCCCTGCGCCAGCACTTTGACGTGACCGACAACCCTAGCGACACGGTGATGACCAAGGCGCAGCTCACGCAGGCCTTGCAGGGCAAGGTGGGCGCGCTCACCACCGGCAGCGAGCGCATTGACGCCGAAGTGCTGGCCGCCAACCCGCAACTCAAGATCGTGGCCAACATGGCGGTGGGCTACAACAACTTTGACGTGGCTGCCTGCACCGCAGCGGGCGTGCGCTGCACCAACACGCCCGATGTGCTGACCGAGACCACCGCCGACTTTGGCTTTGCGCTGATGATGGCCACCGCCCGACGCATTGCCGAGAGCGAGCATTACCTGCGCGCCGGCAAGTGGACCAAGTGGGCCTACGACATGTTTGCCTCGCCCGACGTGCACGGCGCCACCCTGGGCATTCTGGGCATGGGCCGCATTGGCCAGGCCATTGCCAAGCGTGGCGCACATGGCTTTGGCATGAAGGTGATCTACCACAACCGTTCGCGGCTTGACGCCGCCACCGAGGCGGCCTGCAAGGCCAGCTATGTGAGCAAGGCCGAGCTGCTGGCGCAGGCCGACCACCTGATTCTGGTGCTGCCCTACAGCGCCGAGTCGCACCACGCCATTGGTGTGGCCGAGCTGGCACAGATGAAGCCCACCGCCACGCTCACCAACATCGCGCGCGGCGGCATCGTGGACGACGCGGCCCTGGCCGCGGCCCTGAAGGAGCGGCGCATCGCGGCCGCGGGCATTGACGTGTTTGAGGGCGAGCCCAGCGTGTACCCCGGCTTGCTGGAGGTGCCCAACGTGGTGCTCACGCCGCACATTGCCAGCGCCAGCACGCCCACCCGCCGCGCCATGGCACAACTGGCCGCCAACAACCTGGTGAGCTTCTTGACGCAGGGCAAGGCCCTGACCCCAGTGAACTGAGCCCAGAGCAAGCTCGATGGACCTGACCTGGCTGTTGGTGTTGCTGCTGCTGGTGTGTGCCGCGCTCCTGGTGTGGCTGCTCATCAGTGTGCGGCAGGGCAAGCCAGCCTCTGCCACCGACCTGGGCGCCGCGTTCACACCGAAGCTGGAGCGGCTTGAGCGCGAGCTGCGCGACGAACTGGGCCGCAGCGCACAGGGCACCCGCACCGACCTGGCCAATGTGCAGCAGGTGCTGCTGGCGCAAAGCGGCGACGTGGCCCGCACCCAGAACCAGCAGATCGACGCCTTTGCCCAGCAATTGGCGCTGATGCAAAAGGGCTTGAACGACACACTCGCTCAGCGCCTGCAAACCGTGAGCGACACGCTCAACACCCAGTTGCAGAACCTGTCGGAGTCGAACCAACGGCGGGTGGCCGACATGCGCACCACGCTGGAGGCCAAGCTCACCGAACTGCAAAAGGGCAACGAGGCCAAGCTGGACGAGATGCGCCGCACCGTGGACGAAAAGCTCCACGCCACGCTGGAGCAGCGCCTGGGCGAAAGCTTCAAGCAGGTGGCCGACCGGCTGGAGCAGGTGCACCGCGGTTTGGGCGAGATGCAAGGTTTGGCGCGGGACGTGGGTTCTCTGAACCGTGTGCTCACCAACGTGAAGACCCGCGGCGTGTTTGGCGAGGTGGCCTTGGCTGGCCTGCTGGAGCAGGTGTTCACCCCCGAACAGTACGCCACCAACGTGGCCACCGTGCCGGGCAGCAACGAGCGCGTGGAGTTCGCCATCCGCCTGCCCGGGCGCGGCGAGTCGGCCAAAGAGACGCCGCTGTGGCTGCCGATTGACGCGAAGTTTCCGCGTGAAGACTACGAGCGCCTGCTGGACGCCGTCGACCGCGCAGACGTGGCGGCCATGGAGCAGTCGGCCAAGGCCATCGAGACGCGCCTTCGGCTGGAGGCCAAGACCATCCGCGACAAGTACATTGCAGCGCCGCACACCACCGACTTTGGCATCCTCTTTGTGCCCACCGAGGGCCTATACGCCGAGGCCCTGCGCCGCCCAGGCTTGGTGGAGGGCCTGCAACGCGAATACAAGGTCATGCTCTGCGGCCCCACCACGCTGCTGGCCACGCTGAACAGCCTGCAAATGGGCTTTCGCACCCTGGCGCTGGAGAAGCGCTCCACCGAAGTGTGGGAGGTGCTGGGCGCGGTGAAGACCGAGTTTCAGAAGTTTGGCGACGTGCTGGCCAAGACCAAGAAGAAGCTCGACGAAGCCAGCAGCACCATCGAGCAGGCCGAAACCCGCAGCCGCGCCATGGCGCGCCAGTTGCGCACGGTGGAGGCGCTGCCTGGCGAGGCGGCGGCCACGCGCCTGGGCCTGGCCGATGCACCTGAGCCCGAGCCAGAGCCCAGTGCTGATGGCACCAACCCCACCCCCCCGAAAGGCGGCCTGTTTTGAGCCTGCGGCGTGAGCTGACGCTGCTGGTGCTGGCCAACTTGTTCTTGCATGCCGCCATGGCGGGCACCCGCATGGCCGCCCCCCTGCTGGCCTTGCGCCAGCACGACGCCACCTGGAAGGTGGGTGTGTTGCTGGCCCTGTTTGCGGTGGCGGCCGTGGTGCTGGCCGTGCCCGCCGGGCGCATGACCGACCGGCATGGCCTGCGCCGCCCCTTCTTCGTGGGGGCCGTGGTCTCCACTCTGGGCATGGCGTGTGTGGCCCTGTTCCCGGGCTTTGTGGCCTCATGCGTGGCGGCATTGCTTACCGGCGCCGGGCTGGCCATTGGCGTGTTGGCCATTCAGCGCCACGCGGGCCACTGCGCCAGCGACGCCACTGAACGCAAGCAGGTGTTCTCTTGGTTGGCCCTGGCCCCGGCGCTCAGCAACTTTGTGGGGCCGTTTTTTGCGGGGGTGATGATCGACTGGCAGGGCTTTCAGGCTGCCTTCATCATGCTGGCGTTTTCGCCCCTCGTTGGCGCGTGGCTCATCAGCCGGGTGGCCGAGCGGCCCAGCTTTGTGGCGCCTTCCCGCGCCAACGAGGCCACTGCGTCCAACGCCACGGTATCGGCCTCAGCCAGCGCAACAAACCCACCGCGCCGCTTTCTGGGGCTTGACCTGGAGCTGCTGGCCACACCAGGCTTGAAGCGCCTGCTGTTGGTGAACTGGCTGCTCAGCATGGCGTGGGACGTGCACACCTTCGTGGTGCCGGTGCTGGGCCACGAAATGAACATCAGCGCCACCGCCATTGGCACCCTGCTGGGCATCTTTGCGGTGGCGGCGGCGGGCATCCGCCTGGTCATCCCCGTAGCGGCCGAGCGGCTGAAGGAGCACCAGGTGCTGACGGTGAGCATGGTGGCCGCCGGGCTGCTGTTCGCGGCTTACCCCTTCATGCCCAACGTGTGGCTCATGGGCCTGTGTTCAGCGCTCTTGGGCATCTTTTTGGGGGCGGTACAACCGATGGTGATGTCGGCCCTGCACCACATCACGCCCGCCAACCGCCACGGCGAGGCCCTGGGCCTGCGCATGATGGCCATCAACTTCTCCAGCTCTACCTTCCCGCTGGTGTTTGGCGTGCTGGGCGGCGCCCTGGGTGTGAGCGCGATCTTCTGGGCTGCGGGTGCCATGGAGATTGCGGGCAGCCGCGCTGCCCATGGCATGGGGCGGCATATGCAGGAGTTGGGCCCCTAGCATGTTGGCGACCAGCCAGCCACTATCCACGCGCCTTGCAGGCCTAAAGACCTCGCCCAAGAGATAAGTCGCCGCTACAGCGGCGTCACCCACATTGAGACCGATGATGTTCTGGGAAGTGGATTCGACGCCACCATCTGGCGAGACAACAACAACGGCAAATTGATCGTGTCCATGCAAGGAACCGCAGGCTTGCAGGACTTCTTGACCGATGCTGACCTTGCAGTTTCTGGCAACGCAGGGTTGCAGTTGGTCCGTTGATTTGTACAATCAATCTGTACAAATTGAATGTAATCGGAGGCCCCGTGGAAACCACTTACAGCCAAGCCCGCGCCGAGCTGGCCACCCTGATGAGCCGAGTGACGGACAACCGCGAGGTTGTGGTGGTCACCCGCCGCGACCACCCGTCCGTGGCGATGATCGCGGCCGATGAGTTGGCCGGGTTGATGGAAACGGCGCATCTGCTGCGTTCGCCCGCCAACGCCAAACGCCTGCTGGCGGCTTTGCAGCGTTCACGCCAAGCCAAGCCACGCCAAGCCAAGTCGGTGGAGGCACTGCGCCGCGAGGTGGGGCTTGCCAAAGGCTGAGGGCCGCTCACATCGCCCTTCGCCCGCCCGGGCGGCGGTGTTCGACAAGCACTTCATCGAGGATCTGCGGCATTGGGTGGAAACCGACCGCCGCACAGCCCAGCGTTTGCTGGACTTGGTGGAGGCCTGCCTGCGCGACCCGTTTGACGGCTTGGGCAAGCCAGAACCGCTGAGGTATTTGGGGGCCGACGTCTGGTCGCGCCGGCTGACGCAAGAGCACCGCTGCGTGTACTTGGTGCGGGCAGATCGAATCGAGTTTTTGCAGGGGCGCTACCACTACAAGTAGCGCGGCACCCTAGCCCAGCGCCCGCCCCAACAGCAACCCAATCGGCACAAACACCACCGCCAGCGCATTGCCCAGCAGCACCATGGCGGCCACCTTCCCGGGCTCCTGGCCATACCGCTCGGCAAACATGAACTGAATGACCGCCGGGGGCAGGGCTGCGAACAACAGCAGTTGGGCCGCCGCCTCGGGCGTGAAGGGCAGGCTGGCGGGCAAGAGCCATGGCATGGCCAGCACCAGGGGCACGGCGATGGCCAGGCCCACCACCGGGCGGGCCAACGCACCCACCAGGCCCAGGCGCACCCCGGCGAGTGTGAGCGCGTTGAGCCGCACGCCCAAGGCAAACAGCATCATCGGCAGCATGGAATCACCCAGCAGCTTCATGGCGTACAGCGGCAGCTCGGGCGGCTGCCAGCGCAGTGCGGCGGCGGCAAAACCCGCAAAGGTGGCCAGCATCACTGGGCTGAGCAGCAGGTCGCGGTTGCGGGCGCTGCGGCTGGTGAGGCGGCTACCAATGGAAAAGTGGAACAGGTTGCTCATGCTGAACAAGGCCACCGCGGCAGCCAGGCCACTGGGGCCAAAGGCCAGCAGGGCCAGGGGCAGGCCCATGTTGCCGCAGTTGTTGAACATGACCACCGGCACCAGGGTGCGTGGGCTGATGCGCAGCGCCCGCGACAAGGGCCAGGCCACTGCGCCACAGCCCAGCACCAGCAGGGCACAGGCCAGCAGTAGCGGGGCCTGGGCCACCAGGTTGAAGTCTTTGCTGGCCAGCGAGGCAAACACCAGGCAGGGCGCCAGCACATCCAGCGCGATGCGGTTGAAGGCGCTCATGTCAATGGCGGTTTTTCGGCCATAGCCGTATCCCACCGCGACGATGAGGAAAACGGGCACGATGACCGTGCCAATCTGGGTGAGGATGTTGGTCATGGGGCTGGGGCAGGCTGGGCGCCC
>CAZRRW010000126.1:0-1177 GCA_964602505.1 uncultured Burkholderiaceae bacterium | reverse complement strand
TTGGCGGCAGACAGGCCCTTGTAGGCCAGCACCGCCTCGCTCATGGACAGCAGGCTGTCGTGCAGGCGTTGCGCGGCGGCTGGGTTGGACGCGGCTTGGGTGAGGGGCGCTGTATGGACGTGGATGCTGAATACCGCGTCTTGTGTGCCCGGCAGGGGGCGGAACACCTGCCGCTCCCAGCGCAGGCAGATGCGTGACGGGTCTGCGCGACTGCTTGACTCATCAGGCCACATCCGCTGCGGGTGGCGAGCGGGATGCGCGTCCAGCGCGGGGCTGGGCGTGAAGGTCCAGACCCAGCGCTCCCAGCACCGGCCGCTGGTGGCCAGCTTGACCAATCCGTCGGTGGCCTTTTGCAGGAGTTGGTTGTCGGCTACTGGGGCGTGGATGGCCGCAAGCGGCAGGCCCAGCTTGGCCTCTGGCGCCCAGTGCGAGGGCAGGGCCACGCACAGCAGGGCCACCGCGCCGTCGGCGCGCAGCACGGCCAGGTCTTCCTCCACCGCCAGGCTGGCGGCGCGCAGGTTGGGCTGGCCCAGCCAAGCCAGCAGCGGCTGCGGGCTGTAGCCCGTACCCACCAGCGCGGCGGTGTTGGGTGCACCCGCGTCAATGCCTGCCCACACCGCTGCCTTGGCCGTGTGGTGCGCAGTGCCAGGCCGCAGGGGCGTGAGGGCAGCCTCCATGACCGTCACTTCGCGCAGCCCGGGCTGCATGCGAAAGGGCACGGACACCAGGTCAACCGGGAATGGCATGGGCGCGTGTGGCGTGGATGAAAAAAGGCCCCTTGCGGAGCCTTCAGGTCAAGCGCGGTTCAGGTCAAACCCGACGGCGATATTCGTTCGTGCGGGTGTCGATTTCCACCACGTCGCCCTGGGCCACGAAGATGGGGACCATGATCTCGAAGCCAGTCGCAATCTTGGCGGGCTTGAGCACCTTGCCCGAGGTGTCGCCTTTCACGGCAGGTTCGGTCCAGGTGATCTCGCGCTCCACGCTGGTGGGCAGTTCCACCGAAATGGCCTTGCCTTCGTAGAACACCACCTCCAGCGCCATGCCGTCTTGCAGGTAGTTGAGCGCGTCGCCCATGTTGTCGGCTTCCACCTCGTACTGGTTGTACTCGGCGTCCATGCACACGTACATCGGGTCGGCGAAGTAGGAGTAGGTGCACTCCTTCTTGTCCAGGATG
>CAZRRW010000125.1:0-7471 GCA_964602505.1 uncultured Burkholderiaceae bacterium | reverse complement strand
TGGATGCGCTGATGAGCACGCTGCTCGGCTGGGTGCGGGTGGAGGCCTCGCTCAACCCAGTGAGGCCCGATGTCTTTGTCAGGGCGCTGCGCGATGCAGTTCACTTGGTCATCAGTGACTCGACCGTGCGCATTCAGCTGATCGGTCTGTTGGGGGCCAGTCTGGGCGCTGGATTGCGGGAGCTGTATCTTGAGTTGGCGGCCTGGCTGCGCTCTCACGGCATAGAGCCAGCCGGGCTGGAGGCCCCAGTGGCCATCCAGATGAGTCCTGACGCCGCGGCCAAGGCGAGTGCCGCCGCGCGCACGGCCCTGACGCTGGAGCGCCTGCGTCGCTTGCTGGCGGGCGATCTGGGCACCGACGGCTTGTCGGCTGATTTCCTGCACACGGTCCCCGCTTCGGTGGAAGCCATCAGTGACATGCGGCAGGTCGATTCGATCGTGCTGCGTCTCATGCAGAAGATGCGCAAGAAAGTGGAGGCCGGCATGCCCTTGGCTGCCGGCAAGACCGTGTCGCGCCGGGAGACGGGTGAGCAGGTCGGCGAGGAGGTGGTTCGCCTCATGCTGGAGGACCTGACGCAGGATGCGCGGCTGATGCCCAAGGTGCGCGAGGTGATCGCGCTGCTGGAGCCGGTGCTACTGCAGGTCGCCAAGGAGGATGTGCGCATCTTCAGCCACCGCGATCACCCAGCCCGAGTGCTGCTGAACCGCTTCACGCACCGGGCGCTGGGTTTCAAGGCCGAGTCTGACCTGGGCTTCGACCGCTTTCTCAAGGTGATTCAGGATGCCGTGAGATCCATCCTCAAGCGGCAGGGGGCACCGCTGGGGCCCGTGTTCGAACTGGTCATCCAGAAGCTGGACGAGGTGTGGGCCAAGGAAGACGAGTACCTTCGCCAGCAGCGCGAGGCGGCGGCCCGCGCGCTGCAGCACGCCGAGCAGCGCAACCTGCTCGCCGAGAAGCACCGCGCCGATTTCGAGCAGCGGCTGATGGGCAAGGCAGTGCCTCCGGAGGTGGCCACCCTGCTCACTGGGCCGTGGGCACAGGCGGTAGCCGAGGCGCAGCTGCGCTTCACAGATCCAGCGCTGATCCGGCGCTACTTGGCGCTCGTCGACGACCTCATCTGGAGTGTGCAGCCTGAACTGGCGCGGCACCAGCGAGAGCGCCTGATCCAGACCATTCCTGGCCTGCTCAAGACCCTGCGAGAGGGCCTGCGCGGAATCGGCTACGGCAAGGCGCGTATCGCAGCCTTGTTTGATGACCTGATCGTTTGGCACGAGGCGGCACTTGATGGGGCGCGGGTGCGTCGAGTTGAGCGTCCTACCGATAAGGGTGGCGACATGGATTCCAGCCTGGCATCAGCCTTCTATGTCGACACGGGAGGGGATCTCTGGGTCGGTGAGATTGAGGCGGAGCAGGCGGCACTGCTGAGCCTGACTGATGTGGCGGTGCCGGAAGCCTACCCTGTCGAGGGTGTCACTGAACCGGCGCCGGTGCCGGGGGCGCTGGCGTGGCGCGTGGGCACCTGGGCTGAGCTGCAGATCAATGGCGAGTGGCAGCGCGTGCAGCTCACCTGGGCCAGCCCCCATGGCCGCCTGTTCATGTTCGCCTCGGCCACGGGATTGGCACATTCCATGACGCTGCGCACCCTGGAACGCCTGCAGGCCAGCGACATGTTGCGAGTCGTGGCTGACCAGCCCTTGACCGACGAGGCGCTCAATGCCGTTGCGCGGCAGGCGCTGCGCAATTCGGTCAACGGCCCCAAGGTCGACGGCACAGACGCGAGTTAGGACGCGGCTGGGCAGGCGGGAGCCAGGGGTGGGTCAGGTCGGCTGGCTGTCAACCGGGTCTGGTGCGGCCAGGCGAGTCCGGAAGCGGATCAGCACCAGGCAGCCCGCCAGCACCAGCAAGGCGGCCAGCGCGTCCCAGTGGTCGGGCTGCTCGCCGAGGACCAGGTGGCCCAGCACCGCAGCCCAGACCAGCCCGGTGTATTCCAGGGGCGCCACGCGGTTGGCCTCCAGACGCGCAAAGGCATAGGTCAGGCACAGCACACCACCCGTGGCAAACAGGCCTACGGCGGCCACCATGGGCCAGTCAGTGGCAGGCACTGCAAACCATGGCGCAGCCGAGCCTGTGGTGGCCGACGCGGCCAGTGCTGCCGCCGCCAGCAAGGCGCTGCTGAAGGTCCAGGCCAGCAGGTTCTGCACCAGCAGCAAGGTCCACGGCGGATCACGCTGCGCCTGCAGACGGCCCACGGTCAGCACGCCTGCGAACGCCAGGGCAGACGTGACACCAGCCGCAATGCCCAGCAGCGTGTGAGCCCGGTCGGCCTGGGCCAGCAAGGCGGTGCCTGAGTGCTCGGCCCAGCCCGATACCGACACCCCGGCAAAGCCCAGGGCCAGCGCCAGCCAGACCCGGCTGTCCGGCCGCTCCCGCAGAAACACCATGGCCAGCACCGCCACGAACACGGGGGCGATGTAGGACACCGTCACCGCCGTGATGAGCGGCAGTTGCTTCAGGGCGAAGAAGTAGGTGCTGATGGAGACGATGAGCAGCACCCCGCGCAACAGATGGAGCCGCCAGCTGCGCGCGTCGGGCAGGGCGGTGTGCGCCGGGGCGGCCAGTGCGCGCACCAGGCCCCAGAGCAGCAGGGCCAACGCCGACCCACTGGCAAAGCGCAGCCAAGCCAATTGAACCGCGCCATAGCGTGGCGACAGCAGCTTGATGAGCACGTCCATGCACACAAAGCAGGCCACGGCCGCCAGGGCGGCCAGATAGGCCCACTTCATGGCGGTGGCCCCCGCCGCTGAACCGGCAAACCCACTCAGCGGCTGCGCGGTGCCGTACGGGCGCCTTGGCCGCGACCGTGACCCTGGCCGCCTGCCGTGCCACGGCCCTGGCCTGACCCGTGCGCTGTGCCATGCCCACGGCCCGCATGGGCGCCGCTTCGGCCAGGCCCTGAAGCGGAGGGTTTGCCCCCACCTCCTGCCCGCCCCCCCCCAGCGCCTGAGCCGCCGCGTGGCTGCTGGCGCGGGCCGCGTTCGCGCATCCGCTCCATCATTTCCGACCGAGCCGCCTTGGCGGCTGCCGCCATCACGTCGCGGCTGGGCGGGCGGCCTGCACCGCCCCACAGGGTCTGCCTGCCCATGGCAATGGGCTCGGCCTGTTCGCCAGGTTCGGGCCCAAAGCCGGGTGCCTCAGCCTGCGGAATGCGCTGTTTGGTGAAGCGCTCGATCTCGGCGAAGAAGCCTTCTTCATCCAGGCAGACGAGGGAGTAGGCCTCGCCACTGTTGCCCGCACGCCCGGTGCGGCCGATGCGATGCACGTAGTCCTCGGGCACATTGGGAATCTCGTAGTTCACCACGTGGGGCAACTCGTCGATGTCAATGCCGCGTGCGGCAATGTCGGTGGCCACCAGGGCCCGCAGGGTGCCAGCCTTGAAGCCGCCCAGAGCCTGGGTTCGGGCGCTCTGGCTCTTGTTGCCGTGCAGGGCCATGGCCGAAATGCCGGCCTGGTTCAGGGCATCGGCCACCTTGTTGGCACCGAACTTGGTACGTACGAACACCAGCACCTGGCTCCAGTTGCGCTCGTTGATCAGCTGGGTCAGAAAGGCCACCTTGCGTTTGCGGCCGATCAGGAACCACTTCTGATCGATGCGCTGCACCGTGGTGTTGCGCGGCGTCACCTGTACCGACTTGGGGTTGCGCATCAGGCCTTCGGCCAAGGTGCGGATCTCGTCGCTGAAGGTGGCCGAGAACAGCAGGCTCTGTTTCTCCTTGGGCACCAGTGCCAGCACCTTGCGGATGTCGTGGATGAAGCCCATGTCGAGCATGCGGTCGGCTTCGTCCAGCACCAGGGCACAGACCTTGGACAGATCCACCGCGCCCTGGCCGGCCAGGTCGAGCAGGCGGCCTGGCGTGGCCACCAGGATGTCTACGCCGCGGCGCAGCCGGTCGATCTGCGGGTTGAGCCCGACACCACCGAACACCACCAGGGTGTTCAACTGCAGGTACTTGCCATAGGCCTGGATGTTCTCTTCGATCTGAGCGGCCAGCTCGCGCGTAGGCGTGAGGATCAGCACCCGAGGGATGGTGTTGCCGCGTGCGCCCTTGGCGGCGCGGCCCAGGCTGAGGCGGTGCAGCAAGGGCAGGGTGAAGGCGGCTGTCTTGCCAGTGCCGGTCTGGGCGCCGGCCAGGAGGTCGTGCCCCTCCAGCACCAGCGGAATGGCCTGGGCCTGGATGGGGGTGGGCGTCTCGTACCCTTGCTCGTGCACTGCACGCAAGATGGGTGCAGACAGGTTCAGTTCGTCAAAAGTCATGGTGTTGACCCGGATTGGGTCTGGTGATCGGCCTGCCAGGGTTGCCACGCAACGCTGTCAGTCAAAGGCAGATGGGGTGGTTGGCCGAGCGCTTGGCGCGCACCGTGCCGGAGCCGGAGGTGGCTTGTCCGCGGCCAGACTGGTGCCGCGAAGAGCGCATTGTCGCATGCCGCGCCGATAATCGCCCGCTTTGCTGCGCCAGGGCCAGCCCTTCGTCCGCAGCCCCCAAGGCACCTCACCTCAAACAGGCAAATGGCTCAATACGTTTTCACCATGAACCGGGTCGGCAAGATCGTGCCGCCCAAGCGACAGATCCTGAAGGACATTTCGCTCAGCTTCTTCCCGGGCGCCAAGATCGGTGTGCTGGGCCTGAACGGCTCGGGCAAGTCGACGCTGCTCAAGATCATGGCTGGCGTGGACAAGGAGATCGAGGGCGAGGCCACCCCCATGCCTAACCTGAAGATCGGCTACCTGGAGCAGGAGCCCAAGCTCGACCCAGCCCAGACGGTGCGCCAGGCGGTGGAAGAGGGCATGGGCGACGTCATGAACGCCAAGAAGCGCCTGGACGAGGTGTACGCCGCCTACGCTGAGCCCGATGCCGACTTCGACAAACTGGCCGCCGAGCAGGCTGAGCTGGAAGCCATCATTGCCGCATCTGGCAGCGACGGCGACCATCAGCTTGAAATTGCCGCTGATGCCTTGCGCCTGCCGCCCTGGGAAGCCACCATCGGCCATCTGTCGGGCGGTGAGAAACGCCGTGTGGCGCTGTGCCGCCTGCTGCTGAGCAAGCCCGACATGCTGCTGCTGGACGAACCCACCAACCACCTGGACGCCGAGTCGGTGGACTGGCTGGAGCAGTTTCTGCAGCGTTTCCCCGGCACGGTGGTGGCCATCACCCACGACCGCTACTTCCTCGACAACGCAGCCGAGTGGATTCTGGAACTCGACCGCGGCCACGGCATTCCCTGGAAGGGCAACTACAGCACCTGGCTTGACCAGAAGCAGGACCGCCTGGCCAAGGAAGAGGCCAGCGAGTCGGCCCGCCAGAAGGCCCTGAAGAAGGAACTGGAATGGGTGCGCCAGAACCCGAAGGGCCGCCAGGCCAAAAGCAAGGCGCGCATTGCCCGCTTCGAGGAACTGTCCAGCGTTGAATACCAGCAGCGCAACGAAACCAACGAAATCTTCATCCCTGCGGCCGACCGCCTTGGCAATGAAGTCATCGAGTTCACCAACGTCAGCAAGTCGTTTGGCGACCGCCTGCTCATTGACAACCTGAGCTTCAAGGTGCCTGCGGGTGCCATCGTCGGCATCATCGGCCCCAACGGCGCTGGCAAATCCACCCTGTTCCGCATGATTGCGGGCAAGGAAAAGCCCGATGTCGGCGAGGTGAAGATCGGCCCTACCGTGAAGATGGCGTTTGTGGACCAGTCGCGCGAGAACCTGGGTGGCGACAAGTCCGTCTGGGAAGAGATCTCAGGTGGGCTGGACATGCTTCAGATCGGCAAGTTCACCGTGCCCAGCCGGGCGTACTGCGGGCGCTTCAACTTCTCGGGGGCCGACCAGCAGAAGATGGTGGGCAAGCTCTCCGGGGGTGAGCGCGGGCGCCTGCACCTGGCCAAGACCCTGATTGCGGGCGGCAACGTGCTGATGCTCGACGAACCGTCGAACGACCTGGACGTGGAGACCCTGCGCGCGCTGGAAGACGCCTTGCTCGAATTTGCAGGCAGCGTGCTGGTGATCAGCCACGACCGCTGGTTCCTGGACCGCATTGCCACTCACATCCTGGCTTGCGAGGGTGACTCGCAGTGGGTGTTTTTTGACGGCAACTACCAGGAGTACGAGGCCGACAAGAAGAAGCGTCTGGGCGAAGAAGGGGCCAAGCCCAAGCGGGTGCGCTACAAGGCGCTCAAGTAAGCGCCGCGCGTCAAGCCCTGGTGCTCAAGCAAGCTGCGTGCGGGCCTTGGCCACCCAGGTCCGCAGGCCGTCCAGCAAATCGCGCTGGCTGAACGAGCAGCTTTCCTCGGTGAACAAGCTGGCCGACTCCAACTGCATCAGGTGCTGGTCAGCAAAGCGCTGGTAGCGCTCAGGCAGGGCTGCCAGCAAATCGGCTTCGGCCCGCCATGTGCGGGCCAGGTCGGCCACGGTGCCGCGCCCGCTGGACAGATCATCCAAGGCAGCTTCAAGCCGCTGCAGGCTGTTCAGATGGCTCATTCAGCAGCTTCAGTTTCTTGCGCACCAGCTGGATGTGGCTGCGCAGGGCATACAGCTCGTCGGCATGCGACAGGGGCACATTCAATGCTTCCACTTTCCGGTCCAGCGCGTTCAGCTCGTCCAGCAGCGCAGCCGGGCGGGCGTTGCCGCCCGCCAGATCGTCCTCGATGCTGCGCAGCTTGCCGTACCAGCGGAAGATGCGCGACCTTACCCTGAACTCGTACAGGGGCGGCACGATGCGCGACAACGGCAGCAACACCGCCAGGATGGGGATCAACACCACCCACATGCGCTCCACCAGGTTGGCCAGCCAGAACGGCATGTGGCGCTGCAAGAAGGGCGGGCCGCTGCTGTACATGCGCCGGGCCTCGTCGGCCAGCGGGCGCTCCAGGTAGAGCGCGTTGGGGAACACACCTTCCTTGTTGAACCAACCCGAGTCGCCGTGCACCATCACCGCAGCCTGGGCAAACAGTTGCAACAGGGCGGGGTGGGTGTCGCTTTGCGCCACCAGGGTGGCGGTGGGTGCAATCAGGCGCACGTCTTGCGGCGGAATGTCGGTGGCCAAATCGACGATGCCGCGAGGCAGCGTGACCGGGCTCAGAAACGAGAAGCGTCGGGCGTAGGCCTCGCTCTGCTCAAAGCTCATCAGCCCGATACCCGGGGTGCGCAGCAGCATCTGCACCAGGGCCGCCTCGGGCGCAGACACCAGCACCACCGCGTCAAGCTCGCCAGCCAGCAGCCCCATGACTGCCGGGGTCGAGCCCAGTGTGCTCAGCTTGAAGTGCGAGCGGTCCAGGCCATTGGCATCGATCAGCTTGTCGAACAGGGGGCCAATGCCGCTGCCGGGCCGCCCGATGTTGACTCGCAGGCCCTTGAGATCGGTGATCTGGTTGAGCGCGGGGGCTGGCTTGGCCGTGGCCTTGCCATTGGCAGCGGCAGGCAGCCGGT
>CAZRRW010000124.1:0-7660 GCA_964602505.1 uncultured Burkholderiaceae bacterium | reverse complement strand
CGCGGGGGGCCAGCGTCGGCGGCCTCAGGGGCGGATGGGGTGGCGGTCAGCTGGGTCACGGGACATCAGGGGGCGACAAGTCGACTGTGCAGGTGTGCAGAGCAAGAAAAAAGCGGGAGTTCCCGCCTTTTGTAGCGCAGAGTCGGGCTCAGCACATGCCCCGACCATCAGCGATCTCAGCGCAAGCCAGCGATGAAGTCGCTGACCGCCTTGATCTCCCGGTCGTTCATCTTCGCGGCAATCTGGCTCATCTGCAGGTTGTTCTTGCGCTTGCCTTCGCGGAAAGCCAGCATCTGGGCCTCGGTGTACTCCGCGTACTGTCCGCCCAGGCGCGGGTACTGGGCGGGCATGCCAGAGCCGGTGGGGCCATGGCAGCTGGCGCAAGCCGACACGCCCTTGGCCGCAATGCCACCACGATAGATGGACTGCCCCAGGGGCGCCAACTCCTTGTCCTTTGCGCTGCTGGGCTTGTACTTCTGGGTGGCCAGGAACGCCGCAATGTTGCGCATGTCGTCGTCGCTCAGGCCACTGGCAAAGCCTTTCATGACGGCGTTGTCACGCTCACCGCTCTTGAACTGGCGCAACTGCTTGACGATGTAGTCCGGGTGCTGGGCCGCCAGCTTGGGGTTCTGCGGGCTGCCCGAGTTGCCGTCAGCGCCGTGGCACGCCGCGCACACGGCATAGGAAGCCTGTCCCTTGATCGCATCAGGCCGGCTGGGCTTGCCCGCCTCGGCTTTGCCAGGCGCGGCCTTGGTCTCTGCCTTGGCGTCGGCTTTGACGGGCTCGTTGGCCAAGGCCAAGCCATGCACACCGAAAAAACTGGCCATCAACAAGGCCGCAACAAGAGAGAGCTTTGACTTCATGGGCAAGAACGTGCAAGGCACTTTGAACTGGGCAAAAACCCTCGAATTTTACAATGGGACGCTCGATGAGCCGCACTGCACCCCCGCCCAAGCCGACTGTCACGCCCCCCGCAAAAGCTGCTGACACCCTGGCACTGGGCTGGCTGCACACCGCGCGTTTTTTGACCACCGCTGCGGAATTGGTTCAACTGCCCGCCAGCGAACTGCCAGAGATCGCCTTTGTCGGCCGGTCCAACGCGGGCAAATCCACCGCCATCAACGCCCTGGTGCAGCAGAAGCGGCTGGCCTTCGCCTCGCGCACGCCGGGGCGCACCCAGCACATCAACCTGTTCGAGTTGGGCCGCCAGCGCCAGGCTGAGGCGCTGTTTGCCGACCTGCCAGGCTACGGCTATGCCGCCGTTCCCAAAGAGGCCAAGGCCCGCTGGCAGCGAGTGATGGCCCACTATCTGGAGGTTCGCCGCAACCTAGTGGGCCTGGTGCTGCTGTGCGACCCCCGGCACGGCCTGACCGAGCATGATCACGCATTGCTCGGATGGGTCAAGCCGAGGCTGAACACCGGCATCGTCAGGCTGGCCGTGGTGCTGACCAAGGCCGACAAACTCAACCGCCGCGAGAAGGACGGGGCGCTGGCCGACGCCAGAAAAGCACTGGCTGACCACACGCTGGCCCACCCGGCCCACCTGCAGGTTTTCTCGGCCGTGTCCCGAGAAGGACTCGACCGCCTGTCGGGCGAACTCTACAGTTGGTGCCATGAGCGCCCTCAGCCCCACGCCGCCGACCCCGGGGGCCCCGCCCCCTCCTAGCCTGCCCGCAGCGCTGCGCCGCGACGGCATTGAAACCTTTGCTGTTGAACTGCCCGACGGCGTGCGCCTGTCGGTGCGAGCCTGCGGGCCCGACCCGCGCGAACACCCAGGCACGCCTGTGGTGATGTTCCTGCACGGCTTTCCGGAAGCAGCCTTCGTGTGGGACGAGGTGCTGCTGGGACTAGGCCAACACCCCACCCACCCGGTGCGCTGCATCGCACCCAACCTGCGCGGGTTTGAGCAGTCCTTCTCGCCCGTCGAGGTGGAGGCCTACCGCGCCAAGCATGTCGCCGCCGACATCACCCACCTGGCGGCCCAGCTCGCGGCACCAGGCCGGCCGGCTGGCGAGCCACTGCTGGATGCGTTGGTGGCCCACGACTGGGGCGGTGCCATCGCCTGGAACCTGGCCATCGCGCAAACCCAGGCCACAGGCGCTGCCGGGCGTCCAGGGCATGCCCTGATGAAACGGCTGCTCATCCTGAACTCACCACACCCCTACACCTTCTGGCGCGAACTGGTGAACTCGCCCTCACAGCAGGCCGCCAGCGCCTACATGACCTTTCTGTGCCGCTCAGACGCTGAATATCTGCTGAGCGAGAACGACTACGCGCGGCTTTGGCCTTTCTTCACCAACCGGGTGGCCGTGGATAACGTCGCCCCAGCTGCGGGCGGCCACTGGCTCACCGATGCCGTGAAGGACCAGTTTCGCGCCGTGTGGGGCATGGGCTTGACGGGTGGCTGCAATTACTACCGGGCCTCGCCGCTGAAACCTGCGGCATCGGGCGACAGCGGTGCCGCCAAGCTGCAACTCTCAGCGCAGGACTTTCGCATTGGGCTGCCGGTGCGCGTGCTGTGGGGCATGGGTGACACCGCCCTGCAGCCCACGCTGCTGGACGGGCTGGAGACTTGTGTAGACGACCTGCAGATCACCCGACTGGCCAATGCCAGCCACTGGCTGGTGCATGAGCAGCCCCACACCGTGGTGGGCTTTGTGCGCGAGGCGCTGTCCGATTAAGGGCTAAGGGCTGACGCGCGGCTCAGAAGGAGCGGCGCACCCCGAAAGTGAGGGTCTGGATGCGGTTGACGCCGCCCAGACCCGTCAAGCCCGGCAGGCTGCCGTTGCGCGCGTCCACCAGGCGGTAGCCCCCAGACAGCGACCAGTCGCGGTCCCAGTCATAGGCGGCGCGCAGGGCCATGTCGATCGGCTGGCCGTTCAGCAGAGAGCGGCCCGTTCCGACGTTGAGGTCGCCGATCAGGCTCCAGCGGTCCGTCAGCCGGCGCTCAGCCGATGCGTGCCACATAGGAGCCAGGCCCAGGCCGACACGCCCCCCACCCGCCGACAAGCCCCCCACCGCGGAGGCCCCCAGGTACTGAGGTGAACTCAGGGCCGTGGCACCTAGGCGAATGGTCCAAGACTCGTCCTCGTATACCGGCGCACGCAAGGTCACACGCCCAGACTCCAACCGATAGCGGGTTGCCTCGAACGCCAGTGGTGACGCGAAGGCGTCAGAGGTCAGCGGCCGCATGCCGCCGTCGGCCAGGCTGAGCGGGGCGGTCCCCGCGACGAACTCGGCCCGGGCCCCCGGGGCCACAAGGCCAACCGAGCCCGGATGCAGATGGCGCCAAGCCTCGGCCAGGTCAAACCGGGATGTGCGCCGCATGGCCCCACTGTCGTGCTCGCCCGAGCCCAGGCCCAAGCCAAAGCCCAGGGGGGCCGGCAGGCTGAACTCAAACGAGGTTCTCAACCCTCCCGCCTGCGCCCAGGCACCCGCCGACGGCAGGGCAGCACAGCAGGCTGCAAGCCACCAAGCCCCAAGCTGCTTCCAAGGCATGGGTGGCGGAGGGTGGGCGGTGCGGACAAGCATGGCAACAGACTGCTCAGGGCCCAATGGTGCGTCGAGCGGGTGTGGGCGTCAATCCCGGGTGACTGTACGGCGCCACACCGCTGATGAAAAGATGTGTAAATCGCCTAAAAGTGGGTGTCCACTACCCCAGAAACCCTTGCCAGGCAGCGATCCAGCAAAGACATGTGGTGGAGCGGCTTCATCAGACCGGCCGCGTCCAGCTGCTCCAAGGCCTGCTTGGCCAGCGAGGTGACCACCCCGACTTCCGGCCCTGAAAACAGCCAGTAGCGTTGCTGCGGGCTGATCCAGAGCAGTTGCACCGGCTGAAAGCCGCCTCCTACAAAAATGCGACACACGTCGCCGACCGCCATGTGAGCAAAACGGCGAGGCCCCCCAGGTTGTGCCGTTTGCATGAGATTGGCAGGCACGGTGGCAAGGGCATTGGCATCGATGACTGGCATGGTCGTGTTGGCCAGCAAGGTGCCCGTGGCCGAGCCCGTTGGCTCGTCAGACAAGGCGTCGGCTCGGAGCTCATCGGCACTCATCGGGCGAACAACCGCATCGCTCAGCTCTGTGGCCCCGGGCCGTGCCGCGAGAACCAGAGCCTGCATCTGGCTCAAGCGGTCGAGGAATGCCTCGTTCTCGGCCGTCAGCAACTCGGCCACATTCAAACCAGCCTTGACCTGAGCCCGCACCGCGCCCACCTGCCTCACCCTGGCCGCACGGGCCGTTGTATCGGACAGCGGCGTCAGCGTCTCCAGCAGTTCATCCACCGTCGCCTGGGCCTGGCGTGTGGCCGTTGACTGCATGCCCCGCGCATCGATCAGCCGGGCCATCACGGCAGACCAGGGCCCCTTCAGGAAAGACCGCACCGCAGAAGGAACGACCAGCCCCGTCAGACGGGCGTCAATCAGCCGCCGAGCGCGGCCCATGCCAAGGGCCTGGCGCTCGACCCGTTCGATCTTCTCCATGGCCTCTCGGGCCTGTTCAAGTTGGCTTTGCCTCAGGCGCCCAAGGACCAGTTCCAGACCGCTGAGGAGCTTGATGCAGGTCAGGCTGTCGGCCCCGTCTGCCTCCAGCGCTGGCAGCACCTGCATGCGCCAGTAGTCCAGCAACTCGGCCAGCCGGGGGTCAGGCGGGTCGGCCGAATCGGTAGAGATACCCGGATAGAGGCTGCTCGCCTCGCCAAAGCGGTTCACCAGCTGCCATAGTGCATGCTTGGCGTCGGCCAGCACGCCCGCATCTCGCTGCGCGAGGCCGGTGGCGCAGCGGGCCATGTCCGACAAGGCCGACCGCGCCGCCAGGGGTACCGCCCGATCGCGCTGCATGGCGGCAAATAGGTCCGACATATGTGCCGCCGCATCGGCATGCAGTGTCTTCGGGACAGCCATGGTCTGCGCGGAGGCAGATGCCTGGACGAAGGTGCCTGGCAGCGCGGCAAATGCTGGCGCTGGCGCATCGGCACCAGTTGCCTGCGCCGACGGGACCTGCGTGACCGGGTCTGCCGCCGCAGGGCTGGCCTGGGGCGTCACCACCTGCGTGGCCTGATAGGAGGCGGGCACCACCCCGGCCTCGCGCAAACGCTTGGCCGCCGCCGCATAGGCCAGCTTCAGTTCGCGCGAGAGTGCCGATACGCTGGCATTGATCAGCGCATGCTGGTCAGCAGCCGACACCCGCAACACCTTGACGGCCTGGCCAAGGGCATGGGCATAGTTCTGAGGGGTAAAGGGGTTGGTGTCCTTGCTGACCTTGCCACCGACGAGCGCCGAGGTCAATGACTGCAGGTCGCGCAACTCCCATTCGGCACGCTGCTCCACCAGCTCAAACGCGCGCGCCACCACAATGCCCTCCTGCACCTGATCGTCATCAATCAGCATGAGCTCACTGGAGGCAAAGTCCAGCGTGTTGCGGCGTCCTTCGACCGGGGAGGCTCCGGGAGCCACCTTGCCACGCAGGGCCTCAACAAACCGCTTCTCAAAGGCCGGGCGATCCGCCACCACCGCCTCGATCAGGCGCCCTTTGGACTCATCAGCCCGTCGGCCCGGCGCCAGCAGATCATCGCGCAGCTCCTCCAAAGTGGCGTCCAGCACCCTGGCCAGCAATGCGGGCGCGCGCGATAGTTCGTCCTCGATGAACGCTTGCAGCTTGTCCATTGGCTCATTATTGGCCGAGACCGCCTGATCGGCATACTGCTCCCATGACTTCACCACGTCCGGCCACCCAGCTCCACCCTCTGCGCGAGCCCGCGCCCACCCGACCCGCCGCCACCGTACTGCTTTTGCGTGACACCCCCGCCGGGCTGAAAGTGCTGATGACCCGGCGCTCCCTGACCGCGAGTTTTGCGCCTGGCGCTTTCGTCTTCCCGGGTGGAGGCATCGACGAAGCCGACGCGCAGTACAGCGACTGCAAGCGGGTACGCGCCAGCCAAAGCGCCCGGCAAGTGACCGACGCCAGCGCCGCCATCCGCGAAACCTTTGAAGAACTGGGGGTGTTGCTGGCGCGGCGCCCTGACGGCAGCGCCTGCGACGCCACTGACGTGGCGCGGCTGAACCGGCACGACGCGTTCTGGCCGCAGTTGTCGCAACTCAGCCTGGCTGCCTCGGTAGACCAGGTGTTCTGGCTGGCGCAGTGGGTGACCGACCGCGACCTGCCGCGCCGCTTTGACGTGCCTTTTCTGGTGGCCCCGATGCCGGCCGGGCAGGAGGCGGTGGCCGACGAGACCGAGCAGTTCGAGCCGGTATGGGTGCGCCCGGCCGATGCGCTGGCACGGCATGAGGCGGGGCAGTTCTTCATCATCTTCCCCACCATCCGCACCCTGCAGCGCCTGCTGCCCTTTGCCACCGTGGCCGAGGTGCTGGCCGCCTGCGCCAGCGAGCAGCCGCTCTGGGTGAGCTGCCCACGCGCCGGGCTGCTGAAGGGCCAGGACGCCCGCTACATGGAGCATGAGCCGCCCTATGGCGAGTTGCAGCTGGTCAACCCCGACGGCCAGATCAGGCACCCCCTGGACTGGCAGCACGAGCACCCCGTGCCCCTGCTGCGCCATGTGCAGCGCCTGACCTGCGGCAACCCCGGCCGCATGACCGGGCCGGGCACCAACAGCTACATCGTCGGCACACCGGCCACCGGCTTTGCCGTCATCGACCCAGGCCCTCTTGATGCAGCGCACACCGACCGGCTGGCGAATGCCGTGGGGGCACAGCTCAAGGTCATCCTCTGCACCCATTCGCACCCCGACCATTCACCGGGCGCCACGCCGCTGCAAGCCCTGGTACAACAACGCTTTGGCGTCATGGCACCCATCCTGGGCCGCGCGTCTCTGCCCACTGCGCGGCCGGGCAGCGCCTTCACGCCCGAGCGCGAGCTGGCCGACGGTGAGGTGCTGCGCTTCGACGACCCAGCACCCAACCCGCAGGATGCCCTGGGCTTCACCCTGCAGGCGGTCACCACCCCGGGCCACGCCGCCAACCACGTGTGCTTCTGGCTGCCGGAAGACGGCCTGCTGTTTACTGGTGACCATGTGCTCAACGGCAGCACCACCGTGGTGGACCCGCCCGACGGCCACATGGGCGAGTACCTCGGCTCGCTGGACAAACTGGCTGCGCTGGTGGCCACAGTGGAAGCTGGTGGCCACACCGCCTTCATCCTGCCCGCCCACGGCCACGTGCTCGCTCCTGCGGGCCAGGCCATTGCCCAGCTCAAGGCCCACCGCCTGACGCGAGAGGCAAAGATCAAACGGGTGCTGCAGGCCCATCTGGCGCAACACCCCGGTGCCGCCGCCAGCGACGACCTCAGCGCCTTGGCCGACGCCCTGCTCCCGCAGGCCTATGACGATGTGCCCCAGGCCATCTGGCCCGTGGCCAAGCGGTCACTGATGGCGCATTTGGCGCACTTGCGCGAAAGCTGAAGACTGCCGATACGCAAAAGTATCGAATTCGATACACTTGTGTCATGGGCTACGTCATCGAGCAAACTGAAGGTTTTGCAAAGTGGCGCGCCGAACTGAAAGACCGACAAGCCGCAACCGCCATCCTGCGGCGCTTGGAACGTGCCCAAGCAGGCAACCTAGGAGACACCAAATCAGTGGGCGATGGCGTGTCAGAAATGCGCGTGGACGTTGGGGCTGGCTACCGCCTGTACTTCACGGTTCGCC
>CAZRRW010000123.1:0-7685 GCA_964602505.1 uncultured Burkholderiaceae bacterium | reverse complement strand
GGCGGTCACCAACCCGAAGAACACGCTGTACGCGGTCAAGCGCCTGATCGGCCGCAAGTTCACCGAGAAGGAAGTCCAGAAGGACATCGACCTGATGCCCTACACCATCACCGCTGCCGACAACGGCGACGCCTGGGTCGAGGTGCGTGGCAAGAAGCTGGCACCGCCGCAGATCAGCGCCGAAGTGCTGCGCAAGATGAAGAAAACCGCCGAGGACTACCTGGGTGAGCCCGTCACCGAGGCGGTCATTACCGTGCCGGCCTACTTCAACGACAGCCAGCGCCAGGCCACCAAGGACGCGGGCCGCATTGCCGGGCTGGACGTCAAGCGCATCATCAACGAACCCACCGCCGCGGCCCTGGCCTTCGGCCTGGACAAGGCTGGCAAGGGCGACCGCAAGATCGCGGTGTACGACCTGGGCGGCGGCACGTTCGACATCTCGATCATCGAGATTGCCGACGTGGACGGCGACAAGCAGTTCGAGGTGCTGTCCACCAACGGCGATACCTTCCTGGGCGGTGAAGACTTCGACCAGCGCATCATCGACTTCATCATCGCCGAGTTCAAGAAGGAACAAGGCGTTGACCTGAGCAAGGACGTGCTGGCCCTGCAGCGCCTGAAGGAAGCTGCTGAAAAGGCCAAGATCGAGTTGTCGAGCAGCAGTGCCACCGACATCAACCTGCCCTACATCACGGCCGATGCCTCTGGCCCGAAGCACCTGAACATCAAGCTCAGCCGTGCCAAGCTGGAAAGCTTGGTGGACGAGCTGATCGAGCGCACCATCGCGCCCTGCCGCACCGCCATGAAGGACGCCGGTGTGGCGGCCAGCGACATCCACGACGTGATCCTCGTGGGTGGCATGACGCGCATGCCCAAGGTGCAGGAAAAGGTGAAGGAGCTGTTCGGCAAGGAGCCGCGCAAGGACGTGAACCCGGACGAGGCGGTGGCCGTGGGCGCTGCCATCCAGGGCCAGGTGCTCAGTGGCGACCGCAAGGACGTGCTGCTGCTGGACGTGACGCCGCTGTCGCTGGGCATCGAGACGCTGGGCGGCGTGATGACCAAGATGATCAAGAAGAACACCACCATCCCGACCAAGTACGCCCAGGTGTTCTCCACCGCGGATGACAACCAGCCCGCGGTGACCATCAAGGTATTTCAGGGTGAACGCGAGATCGCGGCCGGCAACAAGGCCCTGGGCGAGTTCAACCTGGAAGGCATTGCTCCCGCCCCGCGCGGCATGCCGCAGATTGAGGTGACGTTCGACATCGACGCCAACGGCATCCTGCATGTGAGCGCCAAGGACAAGGCCACCGGCAAGGAGAACAAGATCACCATCAAGGCCAACTCGGGCCTGAGCGAGGACGAGATTCAGAAGATGGTGAAGGACGCCGAGGCCAACGCGGCCGAGGACAAGAAGAAGCTGGAGCTGGTGCAGGCCCGCAACAGCGGCGAAGCCGCGGTGCACTCCACCCGAAAGGCGCTGGCCGAGCATGGCGACAAGCTCGACGCGGGCGAGAAGGACAAGATCGAGGCGGCCCTCAAGGCGCTGGACGAGGCCCTGAAGACCGAGGACAAGACCGCCATCGAGATGCAGACGGAGGCCCTGATGACGGCCAGCCAGAAGCTGGGCGAGAAGGTCTACGCCGCGCAGCAGGCGGCGGCCGCGGGCGGCGCAGCCGCCGCTGACACGGGCGCCAAGCCAGCCGACGAGAACGTGGTGGACGCTGAAGTGAAGGAAGTCAAGAAAGGCTGACCCTCTCCACCAGAGACCGGCTCGGACGCCAAGATGGCGTCCGGGCCTTTTGTGTTTGTGAACCCCCAGGCAGACCGCTGAACCCTGACTCTTCCCACGACATGGCAAAACGCGACTACTACGAAGTGCTTGGGGTGGCCAAGAACGCCAGCGACGAAGACCTGAAAAAGGCCTATCGCAAGCTGGCGATGAAGTACCACCCCGACCGCAACCCGGACAACAAGGAGGCGGAGGAAAAGTTCAAGGAGGCCAAGGAGGCCTACGAGATGCTGTCGGACGCGCAGAAGCGCGCGGCCTATGACCAGTATGGCCACGCGGGCGTCGACCCCAGCATGGGCGGCATGGGTGGCCGTGGCGGCCCAGAGGGATTTGGCGGGTTTGCCGAGGCCTTTGGTGACATCTTTGGCGACATCTTCGGCGGCGCGGCTGCGGGCCGTGGTGGCCGCGGCGGCGGGCGGCAGGTGTACCGCGGCAACGACCTGAGCTACTCAATGGATATCACCCTCGAAGAGGCTGCGGCAGGCAAAGACACGCAGATCCGCATCCCCACCTGGAACGAATGCGAGGTGTGCCAAGGCAGCGGGGCCAAGCCGGGCACCAGTGCCAAGACCTGCCCCACCTGCAATGGGGCCGGGGTGGTGCGCATCCAGCAGGGCTTCTTCAGCGTGCAGCAGACCTGCCCGCACTGCCACGGCAGCGGCAAGGTCATCCCCGACCCCTGCGGCACCTGCCACGGCCGCGGCAAGGTGAAGACCAACAAGACTCTGGAAGTGAAGATCCCGGCCGGCATTGACGACGGCATGCGCATCCGCTCGGCAGGCAATGGCGAGCCCGGCACCAACGGCGGCCCGCCAGGTGACCTGTACATCGAAATCCACGTCAAGAAGCACCCGCTGTTTGAGCGCGACGGCGATGACCTGCATGTGCAGGTGCCCATCAGCTTCGCCAAGGCCGCCCTGGGTGGCGAGCTGGAGGTGCCCACCCTGCTCGCAGGCAAGGTGAGCTTTGACGTGAACGAAGGCACCCAGGCCGGCAAGACCTTCCGCCTCAAGGGCAAGGGCATCAAGGGCGTGCGCTCAGGCTACCCGGGCGACCTGTATGTCCATGTGAACGTCGAGACGCCGGTCAAGCTGACCGAGCACCAGCGCAAACTGCTCAAGGAACTGGACGAATCGCTCACCAAGGGCGGCGACAAGCACAACCCCAACGCCAAGGGCTGGTTCGACAAGGCCAAGGCCTTCTTCGGCTGAGCCAAGGCCCCCAGGGCAGCCCCCGCAGCGCTAGCCCTTGTCGCCGGCGCCGTGGTCTTCACGGGTGCCAAGGGACACCAGCCAGCCCAGCAAGGCGGCCGGGTACAGCACACCGACCAGGGCTTCCATGACGGTGAGCGCCCGGGCCATCGGGTGAAGGGGCACGACTTCACCAAACCCCAGCGAGGTCAGCGTGACAAACGAGAAGTAGGACAGGTGGGGCACGATGGCGTCGTACCCCACAGCCTCGCCCAGCATCATGTAGGCTCCCGGCGCATGCATGGCCACCAGGCGATGCAGTTGGGTGAACACCATGCCGATGAGCAGAAACCCTGCCACCGCGCCCATGATCCGGTGCCAGTTGATGGGCCCCGTGCGAAGGTGTAGCGCATTGCCAGCAGCAGCAGCAGTGACGCGAACGCCGCCGCGTTGAAGACGGCATCCCACAGCCGCAGCGCGGCGTCTGGCAGCCAGATGTTGAGCAGGCTCACCCCTGCCGACAGTACGCTGAAGAAGACGAACCACTTCGAGGCCCCCACGTGCCAGCACACCCGCAGCGCCCCGGCCGCCAGAATGCCGAGTGAGCTTGCCTCGATCAGGTGCCGGTTGACGGCGAAGACCTGCACCAGGGCCGGCACCACCACCGCCTCGACCAGCAGCAGGGCCACCAGCAGGGTCAGGGCATGGTCGGTCAGGGCGCGCCGCAGCATGGCTGGATCGGGGGGCCTGCGCGCCGGGGCTTCAGTCTTCGCCCAGCACGAGGCGGCGGTTCAGCTCACCCAGCAAGGCTGCCAAGGCGCGGGTGAAGGGCATGGGCACACCGGCGCGCCGCCCCAACTCGATGGGGGCATTCAGGATGCCGTCCACCTCCAGCGGGCGCCCGCGCTCCAGGTCTTGCAGGGTGCTCACCTTCACTGGGCCGATGCCCTTGGCAATGGCAATTCGCTCGTCCACCGACACCAGGGGGTCACACCCGTAGGCGCGCGCCAGGGCCTGCACTTCGCCCATCACGTCGCGGATGAGTTGCACCAGGCCGTCATTCCGGTTGATCTGGTCCATGCGGGCCCGGGTCAGGGCACCGACCGGGTTGTAGGAAGTGTTGCCCACCAGCTTCATCCAGATCTCGTCGCGGATGCGGGCGGTGGCGGTGGGCTCCAGGCCCGCATCGCGCATCAGCGCGGCCAGGGCCTCCACCCGGGGGCTCAGGGTGTGGCTCGGCTCGCCAATGCGGTAGCGGTGCTGCCCGTTGCTGACCACCACGCCTGGGGCCACCACCTCGGCCGAGGCATGCACCACGCAGCCCAGCAAATGCTTGGGGTTCAAGTCAGTCAGGCCACGGCCCTGCGGGTCGAGGCACGGGATGATCTGGCCATGGGTGGCGTCAGCCCCGTAGGGGGACGTGTCTGCATGGAAGTACCACCACGGGATGCCGTTGATCGCGGGCAGCACCACCGTTTGCTCATGGCACACCTTGGCCACGTCCGCCAGCAAAGGCATGATCTGGTGCGCCTTCAGGGTGATGAACACCACGTCCTGGGGCGGAAGTTCACCCACCTGCCCCACCGCCCGGACCCGGGCCACCTGCTCCACGCCCTTCTCGCGCAGGGTGATGCCGGTGTGCTGCATGGCGGCCAGGTGTTCGCCCCGCGCGACTACGCTGACCGTGTGGCCTGTCAGGGCCAGCCGTGCCGCCAAGGCCGCGCCAATGGCGCCTGCGCCGATCACGGCAATCTGCTTTGGTGCGCTCATGCCATAAACCTCGCGTCGATCTGGCCCAACACCCCATAGTCGATGTGCAGGGCATCGCCCGGGGCCACCTCCAGCGGCTTCATGCAGGTGCCTGTGATGACCACATCGCCTGCCTTCAGGCCTGCGGCCACACCGCGATCGGGTTGGCACAGCTCGTTGGCCAGCCAAGTGAGTGCGATACGAGGGTCGCCCAGCACCGCCTGGCCAGTGCCTTCGCGCTGCCACGGGCCCTGGCCCCCTGGAGTGACGGTGGACACCACCCGGTGCTGCGACAGGTCGATGTCGCGCCAGGCCTCAGGCGCGGCCGGGCCCAGCCACACCCGGCTGGCACAGGCGTTGTCGGCCACCAGTTGCGGTTCGCCAGCACTCACGAAGTCGGCGTAGCGTGAATCGGGCACCTCGATGGCCAGCATCAGCGCGTCCACCGCCGCCATCACCTCGGCCTGGGTGTAGGCCTGCTCGCGCACCGGCAGCGCCTGCCCGAAGCGAAACGCAAACTCGGGCTCGGCCACGCGCATGCGGTTGGTGGCCAGCGACAGCACCTGGTGCGGCGCATGCACCTGGCTGGCCAGCAAACGCCCAGCCAGCGGCCCGCTCACGTTGATGTGCTGCTGGCCCGCGAGGCTGGTGGCGGCGATCTTCCAGCCCACCACGGCCTGGCCGCTGGCCAGGGGCAGCTGGGCTTGGCAGGCATAGCCCTGGGCTCGGGTGCCAGGCCTTGCAGCGTCTGGCAAGCCGTTCATCACGGTGCCTGCCTGCCAGTGTTGCCAGACCGTTCGGGCGGCCAGCGCGCATGCGTCAGTGTTCAAACCGGGTTCCCCTCGTTCTTCAAGCCCTGAAGCTTAGAACAGGCGCTGCTGGGCGGCAGGCCCGGCGCCCGCCACCGGAGCCTGGAACTGGCTGGTGTCGAGACTGATGCGGGTGCGGCCCAGCCCGTGCCTGCGGCAGGCGGCCTCGAAGCGGGTGCGAATGAGTTCGGCCCAGACGCCCTCGCCTTTCAGGCGGGCTCCGAACTCCGCCTGGTAGTCGGCGCCACCCCGCATGTCGCGAACCCGGGCCATCACCCGTTCGGCCCGATCGGGAAAGTGCTGCGCCAGCCAGGTCTTGAACAAGGGGGCCACCTCCCAGGGCAGGCGCAGCACCGTCCAGTGGGCGCTGGTGGCCCCGGCAGCAGCGGCGGCGGCCAGCACTTTCTCCATTTCGGGTTCGTTGATGAAGGGGATGACTGGCGAAAAGTTCACACGCACCGGCACTCCTGCACGGCTGAGCGTCTCGATAGCTTTGAGGCGCCGCGCCGGACTGGCGGCCCGTGGCTCCAGCCGGGCGTGGAGGGTGTTGTCGAGTGTGGTGACGCTGACATCCACCACCACCAGCTTCAGGCGGGCGGCTTCGGCCAGGAGGTCGGCATCGCGCACGATGCCACCGCCCTTGGTGGTGATGGAAAACGGGTGGCGGCAGGCCAGCAGCAGCTCCAGCAGGCCGCGTGTGAGGCGCAGCTCGCGCTCCACTGGCTGGTAGGCGTCGGTGGCAGCCCCAATGTGGATGGGCTGCACGCGGTAGCCGGGCCTGGCGAGTTCCTGTTGCAGCAGATGCACCGCGTTGGTCTTGGCGTGGATGCGGGTTTCGAAATCCAGCCCTGGGGACAGATTCAGGTAGCTATGCGTGGGCCTGGCATAGCAGTAGATGCAGCCGTGTTCGCAGCCTCGGTACGGATTGATGCTCTGGTCAAAGCGGATATCGGGCGAGCTGTTGCGGCTGATGATGCTCCTGGCGTGCTCACGAACCAGCTGCGTGCCGGGTTTCGACGCCAAGGCCGCATGGGCCATCTCTGCGGCGCGCTCATCCAGGCTGCCCCAGCCATCGTCAAGCGCTTCCCGCGCGTCGCGCTCAAACCGGTGCGCCAGGCGCTGGCTGGCACCACGCCCCTTGATGGCGTGGACGGGCACAGTGGCGAACGGTTGGGTGAGTGAGGTCATGTCCAGCCACGCTGAGGCGAGGCTGGATGTTTATACAGTTTTTCCGGCCGCGATGCCGGTCAGTGCAAGGACAGCCGGGCGCGGGCCTCGGCGTACTCGCGCTTGAGCCGGGCAATGTAGTCGGCTGCAGGGCCCACCGACTTGACCGCGCCCACCCCCTGGCCGCAACCCCAGATGTCCTTCCAGGCCTTGGCGCCGCTGGCGGCCCCGCTTTGGCCGAAGTTCATCTTGGTGGGGTCGGCCACCGGCAGGTTGTCGGGGTCCATGCCCATGTTGACAATGCTGCGCCGGAGGTAGTTGCCGTGCACACCGGTGAAGAAGTTGCTGTAGACGATGTCTTCGCTGTTGGCGTCGACCACGGCCTGCTTCTGCTCGGGTGTGGCGCGCGCCTCGTCGGTGGCGATGAAGGGCGAGCCGATGTAGGCAAAGTCGGCCCCCATGGCCTGAGCCGCCAGGATGGCACCGCCATTGGCAATCGAGCCCGACAAGGCCACCGGCCCGTCAAACCACTCGCGGATCTCCTGGATCATGGCGAAGGGGCTGCGCACGCTGGCATGGCCGCCAGCGCCAGCAGCCACCGGAATCAGGCCGTCTGCTCCCTTCTCGATGGCCTTGCGCGCGAAGGTGTTGTTGATGACGTCGTGCAACACCACCGCGCCGTAGCTGTGGGCCGCCTGGTTGATGTCTTCCCGCGCGCCCAGGCTGGTGATGTAGATGGGCACCTTGTATTTCATGCAGAGCTCCATGTCGCCCTGAAGCCGGTCGTTGCTCTTGTGCACGATCTGGTTGATGGCAAACGGAGCCGCCGGGTTGTCCGGGTTGGCCCGGTCGTGTGCCGCCAGCGCTTCGGTGATCTCGTGCAGCCATTCGTCCAGCTGGGACGCCGGGCGGGCGTTGAGGGCCGGCATGGAACCGACGACGCCAGCCTTGCACTGGGCAATGACCAGCTTGGGGTTG
>CAZRRW010000122.1:0-7723 GCA_964602505.1 uncultured Burkholderiaceae bacterium | reverse complement strand
TCGGTCAGGCCAAAGCAGCCCACCCATTCGCCACTCGCCAGCTTGGGCAGGTACTTCTGGCGCTGGGCCTCGCTGCCATAGGCATGAATGGGGTGCATCACCAGGCTGCTTTGCACGCTCATGGCGCTGCGGTAACCGCTGTCCACCCGTTCCACCTCGCGGGCAATCAGGCCATAGCTGACGCTGTTGAGCCCGGCGCAGCCGTAGCCCTCGATGGTGCAGCCCAGCAAGCCCAGGGCGACCACCAGGGGCATCTCGGTCATGATGTCGCGGTCAAAACTTTCGTGCCGTGCGGCCATCAGCACCCGGGTCTGCAGCCTGTCCTGGCAATAGGCGTGCGCCGCGTCGCGCACGGCGCGTTCGTCCTCGCTCAACTGTTCTTCCAGCAGGAACGGGTCTTCCCACAGGAATTTCACGGGGGGGTGAACCTTCATACAGAATCCTTCATCGCCATTCAACACACTGCGCCGCAGTTCATCGCGGGCGAGTTTACGGGCTGGGATCGCCATGACAGACGCTTCACTTCACGCCAACGGCACAGAACTGGCCACCCTGGGTGGGGGCTGCTTCTGGTGCGTGGACGCCGTCTTCCGCCGCTTGCGCGGTGTGATGGAAGTGGAGTCGGGCTACAGCCAGGGCCGCGTGGAGCGCCCCAGCTACGAACAGGTGTGCGGTGGCGACACCGGCCACAACGAAGTGGTGCGGGTCTGGTTTGACCCTGCCGTCATCAGCTACCGCCAGGTGCTGGAGATCTTCTTCACCATCCATGACCCCACCACCCTGAACCGTCAGGGCAACGACGTGGGCGAGCAGTACCGCAGCGGCATCTACACCCATTCGCCTGAACAGGCCGAGGTGGCCGCTGAGGTGATGGCCGAGGTGCAGGCCAATCTGAAGGGGGGCTTGCTCAGCGGCGTACTGGGCAGCCCCAAGGTGGTGACCGAGGTCGAGCCTGAGCGCAACTACTGGCCGGCTGAGGCCTACCACCAGGACTACTTCACCCAACACCCCAACCAGGGCTACTGCGCCTTTGTGGTGGGCCCCAAGGTCGCCAAGTTCGAGAAGACTTTCAAATCTATGTTGAAATGACCGAGCTGGTAGAGTTCATTGCTGCCGAAAATCTTCAATTCCGCTGGTCATCCAGTGCCGAGAGGCGCCCGGATTCATTGAACCCCCTGGCCGAAAGCCTGTTTTTTCCGGATTTTCGCGTATCAGCCCACGGTGTCTTGCTGTTGCGGGGCCCGTCGGGCAGCGGCAAAAGCACCTTGCTGGGCTTGCTGGCGGGTTTGCTGACCCCCAGCGCACCCCTGCGTGCACCCCACACCCCTGGGCGGGTGGTGGTGGCTGGCCAAGACCTGGCCCAGTTGCGCCCGGCCGAACGCGACCGTTGGCGCGCCCGCACCCTGGGCTTTCTGCCGCAGCGCCTGCACCTCGACCCAGCGCTCGACGTGCTGGGCAACGTGCTGCTGCCGGGCTTTGCGGCTGGGGTGCCCATCGGCCAGGGCAGGGCGCTGGAGGTTCTGGGCCAGCTGGGTGTGGCCGACCTGGCGCGGCGCAAACCGGCGCAGCTCAGCGTCGGCCAGGCCCAGCGTGTGGCCCTGGCGCGCGCCTTGGTGCGCCAGCCGCCGGTGCTGATGGCTGACGAGCCCAGCGCCAGCCTCGACGACGAGGCCGCCGCCGACGTGGCGCGCCTGTTGCTGGCGGCGGGCCAGTCGGCCACCCTGGTGGTGGCCACCCACGACGCCCGTCTGGTTCAGGCCATCACGGCCGCGCGGCCCAACACACAGACCCTGAGCCTGGCGCGTGCCCCGATGACCCCCGAGGAGCGTTTGGCATGACGCTGGCCCGTCTGGCTTGGCAGGTGCTGTGGGTTCGGCCCCTGGCCACCGCCCTCAGCCTGGTGCTGATGTCGCTGGGCGTGGCGGCCATGGTGCTGCTGCTGCTGGTGGCCGAGCAGGCCGAGGCCACGCTGGAGCGTGACCTGGCTGGCATTGACCTGGTGGTCGGTGCCAAGGGTAGCCCGCTGCAGCTCATCCTGTCCGGCGTGTTCCACCTCGACGTGCCGCCGGGCAACATCCCGCTGGCCGAGGCGCAGCAGTTGGCTCGGCACCCGATGGTGGCTCAGGCCGTGCCCATCTCGCTGGGCGACAGCCTGCGCGGCTTCCGCATCGTGGGCACCACCCCCGACTTTCTGGGCTTCTACCAAGGCGAGCTGGCCCAGGGCCAGATGTGGCGCAACGGCCCGGCCCACACCATGCAGGCGGTGCTGGGGGCCACGGTGGCGCAGGTCAGCGGCTTCAAGCTGGGGGACCGCTTTGTGGGCACCCATGGCTTGGGCGGGGACGGCGAGGCCCACGCCAACTCGCCCTACAAGGTGGTGGGCCTGCTCAAGCCCACTGGCACCGTGCTCGACCGCCTGGTGCTGGTGAGCACCGAGTCGGTGTGGCAGGTGCATGAGCAGGAAACCACCACCGGCGATCCGGATGACCGTCAGGCGGTGGCCGAGGCCCTGGCCGAAGACCGCGAGATCACCATGCTGTTGATCCGCTACCGCACGCCGATGGCAGTGGCCACCCTGCCGCGCACCATCAACATGGGCACCCGTCTGCAAGCAGCCTCGCCCGCGGCCGAGGCCTCTCGCCTCCTCAACCTCATGGGGGTGGGCATGGACGTGCTGCGCGCCTTTGGCGCTGTGCTGCTGGTCAGTGCGGCGCTCAGCGTCTTTGTGGCCCTGCTGCATGCGGTGCAGGAGCGGCGTGGCCACCTGGCCATGCTGCGCCTGCTGGGTGCTCCACCGGCGCGGGTGGCCGCCCTGGTGCTGGTGCAGTCGCTCTGGCCTGGGCCTGGCCCTAGGCCATGGCTTGACAGGTCTGATAGGGTATGAACTGTCCACCCAGCGCTCGCTCGCCATCACCGGGTGGTGGTGGTCGGCTGCTGAAGGCTGGTGGCTGCTCGGTGTGCTGGGCCTGGCGGTGCTGGCCGCTGCCGTGCCGACCTGGATGGCCTATCGGGTGGACGTGATGAAGCAACTCAACGCAGGAGCCTGACATGACTTTTCTTCGTGGGCTGATCGCAGTCGCCATGTCGGCTGCGCTGGTGGCGCCGGCCCTGGCGTCCAAGGGCCACACACCTGAACAGATTGCCAAGGACATTGAGCGGCACCGGGCGATGGCCGCTGCGCACACGGCGGCTGCGCAGTGTCTGGAGAAAAACGGCAAATACCCCAAGACCAGCGGTAAGGCGTATGACGACTGCATGAAGCAGTTGCAGACCGCCTGCAAGGGCCTGGGGATTGGCAAGCAGTGCGGCATGCGGCATGAGCACTGAAGCCACGCCATGAAGCGTCGGCATCTGGTGGCTGCGGCCTGGCTGTGTGGGCAGGGGGCCTTGGCAGGCCCCGCCTGGGCGCAGCTGGGCGGGCCCCTGCAGGGCGCACCTATGCCACCGCCCGGCGCGCCGGGCGGCAGCAAGCCCTGGGGCGGGGCGTTGTCGCCCGGCCCCAACTCGCCAGGCTCGGCGGGCAGTACCGGTTCGCACACCGTACCTCCCCTGGTGGGGCAGGTGCCGGGCACCGTGCCATGGACGCTGCTGGCCAGCGTGAGCACGCGCCCCGACAAAGGCCGTCTGGTGCCCACCTTCCCGCCAGCGGTGCGCGATTTGAACAACACCGTGGTCAAGGTGCAGGGCTTCATGATGCCGCTGCAGGCCGCTGCCGGCCACACCCACTTCATCCTGTCTGCTTCGTCCAGCACCTGTGCCTTTTGCGTCAGCGGCGGGCCCGAGACCATGATCGAGGTGCGTACCAAGCGCCCGGTCAAGTACAGCATCGACCCGCTCATCATCGAGGGCCGCTTGGCCGTTCTCAGCGCCGACCCGAGCGGCCTGTACTACCGCCTCACCGACGGGGTGCAACTGCCGCTACCGGCCAACTGGTCGAGCTTCACGCCAATCAAGTAGCGCCCAGCCCCCGCCCACGTCTGACGCACCAGCGCCTGGCTGTCGCCTTGCTGGCGCTGGCGCTGTTGTGGGCGCAAATGGCCGGCCTGATGCACCGGCTGGCGCATGCCGTGCCAGGCACGGGCCAGCCCCTTGTGGCAGCGCTTGGGCTGGTGCACCAACACGATCACGACCATGCCCACTGCGACCACGCCCCGGGCCATGCACAGCTTGCCCCGCCAGCCCACCCCGAACCCTGGGGGCATGCCCCTGGCAGCGAGGCTTGCGCGGCGCTGGACCACGCGGCCCTGGCAGATGACCTGCCTAGCGTGTTGTTCGCCGGTTTGCTGGCCGCACCTGCCGCCGCTGCCCAGCCCCTGCAAGGGGTGGCGCAGCAGCGCCCAGCCCCCCATGCCAGCTACCAGGCCACAGGCCCGCCCCATCTCCTGACCTGAACCCTCTACGCGCACCGCTCTGGCGGGCGGTTGCGTCGTGTTCACTGTCAGGAGATCTACGTGCCTTCCCGTTTTGTGCTGGCGCGACCGCGCGCCTCGGCCATGGCCATGGCCGCTTCCTTGTGTTGTGTTTCATGGGGCACCCAGGCTCAGGCCGTACTGCTGGTCACAGGCAACCCGCTGGGCGGCGCCGAGCCGGCCACTCCAGCCACGGTGCTGCGCGAACCCGCGCTGGGCCTGCGCCGGGCCAGCACCCTGGGCGAGGCGCTTGACGGCCTGCCCGGCATCAGCCAAACCGGGTTTGGGCCGAACGCCAGCCGCCCGGTCATCCGTGGGCTTGACGGTGACCGCATCCGCATCCTGCGCAATGGCGCGGCCAGCTTTGACGCGTCGAGCCTGAGCTTTGACCACGCGGTGCCTCTCGACCCCCTGGTGGTGGACTGCATTGAGGTGCTGCGCGGCCCGGCGGCCCTCATGTACGGCGGTCAAGCGGTGGGGGGCGTGGTCAACCTGATCGACAACCGCATTCCGCGCCAAGCCATGGGCGGGGTGCAAGGCCGTGCCGAGTTGCGCGCCGGTGGGGCCGCTGGCGAACAGGCCAGTGCCGTGGTGGTGGAGGGCGGCACCGCAGGCGGTTCGCCGGGGGCGGGCGGCTTGGTCTGGCATGTGGACGCGTTCCAGCGCCGACAGGCAGACACCCGCATTCCCGTGGCCCGCAACTGCAACCTGGCCGCTGGGGCCGTGACGCGTGACCGGGTGTGCAACAGCGCGTCAGACGCCGACGGCGGTGCCGTGGGCGCGAGCGTGTTGTTCGACCGCGGCTATGCGGGCCTGTCGGCGGCCACCCAGCGCAACTTCTACGGCACCCCGGCCGAGGCCGATGTGCGCCTGCGCATGCGACAGGATCGACAGGCCTTTGAGTCGCAGCTTCGCCTGGGCGACCTGACCGGTGGGCGGATCGAGCGGCTGACCCTCAAGGCTGCGCAGACCGACTACCGGCACACTGAACTGGACCGCGGCAACCCGGCCACCACCTTCACCAACCAGGGGCGCGACTTGCAGATCGAGGCCACCCGTGCCCCGGTGGCGGCTCTGGGGGGCTTGCGAGGGGCCTGGGGCGTGAACCACGAAGACTCGCGCTTCGCCGCGCTGGGCGACGAAGCCTTCATCCCGCGCACCCGCAGCCGCCAGACCGGCCTGTTCCTGCTGGAGGAGCTGTCGGCCCGCTGAGGCAAGCTCAGCCTGGGCGCTCGGCTGGACCGGGTATCGGTGTCGTCCCAGGGGGGCGGTAACGCACAGTTCGTCACTGGCGACCCGCTGGGCGGCCCCTTTACTGGCGGCGCCCAGTTCGGTACTGCGGTCACCCGCCACTTCATGCCGCGCAACCTGGCGCTGGGCGCGGTGGTCAACCTGGCCCCGGCATGGCAGGCCCAGGCCAACCTGGCCTATGCCGAGCGCGCGCCCACCTACTACGAGCTGTTCGCCAACGGGGTGCACGCCGCCACCAACGCCTTTGAGGTGGGCGATCGCAACATCGGCCAGGAGCGATCGGTCAACCTGGACCTGGGCCTCAAGTGGCGTCAGGCGGCCGCTGAGCTTGGGTTCAACGTCTATCGCCGCCAGTTCCGCAACTTCATTGCGCTGCAGGCCAGCGGCAACCTGGCAGGTGTGCCCGGCGAGGTGTATGGCCCGAACAGCGGGCGTTCGGTGGGCGACGCGTCTGACGGCAATGCAGACGAAACCCTGCGGCGCGAGTTTCGCTTTCAGGGCGTGCCCGCCTTGTTTGAAGGCCTTGAGGTGGAAGGCCGCACTCGCTTGCTGACGGGGCCCCAGACCCTGGACCTGGATGGCAGCCTGGACTTGGTACGGGCCACCAACACAGCCAATGGCCAGCCGTTGCCGCGCATCCCACCGCTGCGCCTGCGCCTGGCGCTGGTGCATGCCACGGCGCTCGGCGCTGGGCAGCTCACCACCCGGCTGGAGTTGCAGGGCGCTGCCCCGCAGAACCGCTTTGCCGCCTTTGACACCCGCACGCCGGGCCATGCCCTGTGGCACCTGGGCGCGGTGTGGCGCATGCGGGCGGGCCCAGCCACAGTGAACTGGTTTGCACGACTGCAAAACCTGACCAACCGCACTGCCTTCAACGCGGTTGCGTCGGAGAACGTGCGGCAGGCCTCGCCGCTTGCGGCCCGTGCCCTCAATGTGGGGCTGCAAGTCGCGTTCTGAAGCCGCCGACAATGCCAGGGTGCAAGCCCTCGCCGCGTCGCCCTACGAGATTGTTCTGTCCGCGCTGATTCCGGTGGTGCTGCTGGCCGGAGCGGGCTGGTGGGCCGGGCATCGCGGCTGGATCAACGAGCGCTCGGTGGGCGGGCTGACGCAACTGGTGTTCATGCTGCTCACGCCGGCGCTGCTGTTCCGCACCATGGCACGCATGGAGCCGGGGCAGTTGAACTTTTCACCCCTGCTGGCCTACTTTGCGGCCGCCTTCACCCTGCTGGGTGCCCTGGTGTGGTCGGGCCGGGGCACACGCGAGGCGGCGGTCAAGGGCCTGGCCAGCACCTTCAGCAACACGCTGATGATCGGCGTACCCATTGTCACCATTGCCTACGGCCCGCCCGGGCTGGTGGTGCTGATCACGGTGATCTCGGTGCACGCCCTGGTGCTGCTGACCGCCACCACGGTGCTGCTGGAGGCGGCAGTGGCCCGCGAGGCCCAGGCCCGTGGCGAAACGCCCCAGGGCATGGCGCGCACCGTCTACACCGCCGCGCGCAACAGCATCATCCACCCGGTGCCACTGCCCATCCTGGCGGGGCTGGCCTGGGGCGAAGTGGCGCACCGCACCGGCTGGGCGCTGCCAGCGGCTGTGGACAAATCCCTCGAGGTGCTGGGCAACGCCAATGGCCCGATGGCGCTGCTGCTGGTGGGCATCACCCTGGCCCACACCCGGCTGGGCGAGCATTGGCGCGGGGCGCTGAAGATCGTGGCGGTGAAGCTGGTCGCCTTCCCGCTGCTGGTGGCGGCCTTCGGGGTGTGGGTGTTTGGGCTCAGTGGCCTGCCGCTCGCGGTCATCACGCTGACGGCGGCCCTGCCCATTGGCGCCAACGTGTTTCTGTTTTCACAGCGCTATGGCGTGGCCCAGCAGCTCATCACCTCGGCCGTGGCCTTGTCCACTGTGGTGGGCCTGGCCAGCGTCAGCCTGACGATGCTGGCGGTGCAGAAATGGCTGGGCTAAAGAGAAACGCCTGCCAAGGCAAGCCCTGGCAGGCGCGTGTTGAACTTAGGGAACCTCTGCACAAATCCGCGTAAACGCTCTTTGCTTGTAGATGTGCGAC
>CAZRRW010000121.1:6734-7817 GCA_964602505.1 uncultured Burkholderiaceae bacterium | reverse complement strand
GCTGGGGAACTTCAGGATGACGGTGCGGCCTGGGTTCCAGTCGCCTTCAAGTACTTCGACCTTCCCACCGCGCACGCACACCTCGGCGCCATGGGCTTGCATGGCGGCGGTGCTCCACTTGCGGTACTCCTCATACTGCGTGGGGTTGGTGACGGTGACGGAGGCGATGATGTAGCCGCTGGGCATGGTGGTGGGTGGGTTTCAGAGGTGGGTCAAGGCATGAAGGCGTCTTCAAGCCACGGTTGGCGCTTGACCGTGCGGTCCAGCGCCAGCAAGGTTTCCAGCAGGGCGCGCATGTGCTTCAGAGGCACCGCATTGGGGCCGTCGCTCTGGGCCTTGGCGGGGTCAGGGTGGGTTTCCATGAACAGGCCCGCCACGCCAGCGGCGACACCCGCGCGCGCAAGCACTGGCACCATCTCGCGCGCGCCACCGCTGGCGGTGCCCAGCCCCCCGGGCTTCTGAACCGAGTGGGTGACGTCAAACACGACCGGCGCGCCCGTTTTGCGCATCTCGGCCAGGCTGCCCATGTCGACCACCAGGTTGTTGTAGCCAAAACTGGCGCCACGTTCACAGGCCAGAAAGCGGTCTTCGCTCAGCCCTACCTCGCGCGCTGCGGCCCGCGCCTTGTCAATCACATTCACCATGTCCCAGGGCGCCAGGAACTGGCCCTTCTTGATGTTCACGGGCCGGCCGCTCTGGGCCACGGCGCGGATGAAGTCGGTCTGGCGGCACAGAAAGGCCGGCGTCTGGAGCACGTCCACCACCGCGGCGGCGGCGGGCACCTCGGCCTCTGTGTGCACATCGGTCAGCACGGGCACCCCGAGGTGGGCCTTCACCTTGGCCAGCACCTCCAACCCGGTGGCCATGCCGGGGCCACGAAAGCTGTTGCCGCTTGAGCGGTTGGCCTTGTCGTAGCTGCTCTTGAAGATGAAGGGTACGCCCAGTGAGGCGGTGATGGCCTTGAGCTCACCCGCCACGTCCATCTGCAACTGTTCGCTTTCCACCACGCAGGGGCCAGCGATCAGGAAGAAGGGCCGGTCAAGCCCCACCTCAAAGCCGCAGAGCTGCATGGTGCGCTGTGGG
>CAZRRW010000121.1:3738-6696 GCA_964602505.1 uncultured Burkholderiaceae bacterium | reverse complement strand
ATGGCCGGGGCCGCCTTGTGCTGAAGCGCGGCCTTGATGTAGCTGTTGAACAGGGGGTGGCCGTCCCAGGGCGTGCTCTTGAACTCAGGGTGGAACTGCACCCCCACAAACCAGGGGTGCACCTCGCGTGGCAGCTCCACCATCTCGGTGAGTTGCTCGCGCTGGGTGAGTGCCGAGATCACCAGCCCCGCCTTGCGCAGCGTGTCGAGGTAGTGCACGTTGGCTTCATAGCGGTGGCGGTGTCGCTCGGTGACCACGGGGCCGTAAATCTCGTGTGCCAGGGTGCCCGGCTGCACATCGCTCGACTGTGCGCCCAGGCGCATGGTGCCGCCCAGGTCCGAGCTTTCGCTGCGCTTCTGAATACTGCCGTCGGCGTCTTTCCATTCGGTGATGAGCGCGATCACTGGGTTGGGCGTGTCGGGCTCGAACTCGGTGCTGTTGGCGCCCTCCAGCCCCGCCATGTGGCGGGCGTACTCGATGGTGGCCACCTGCATGCCCAGGCAGATGCCCAGATACGGAGTCTTGTTCTCGCGCGCGAACCGGGCTGCGCGGATCTTGCCCTCAATGCCACGCTTGCCAAAGCCGCCGGGCACGAGGATGGCGTCAAAGCGCGCCAGCTGTGCGATGTTGGCGTCTTCCAGGGTCTCGCTGTCGATGTAAGTGATGTCCACCTTGGCATGGTTTTTCATGCCCGCATGGCGCAGGGCCTCGTTGAGCGACTTGTACGAGTCGCTCAGATCCACGTACTTGCCCACCATGGCCAGGGCCACGGTGTGCTGTGGGTGATCCACCTCGTCGACCAGGGTGTCCCAGCGCTTGAGCTCTGCGGGCTTGGCCCGGATCTGCAGCTTGTCGCAGATCAGGCCGTCCAGCCCCTGCTCGTGCAGCATGCGGGGCACCTTGTAGATGGTGTCCACGTCCCACATGCTGATGACGCCCCATTGCGGCACGTTGGTGAACAGCGAGATCTTCTCGCTTTCGTCAGCAGGGATCCGCCGGTCGGCCCGGCACAGCAGGGCGTCGGGCTGAATGCCGATCTCGCGCAGCTTCTGCACGGTGTGCTGGGTGGGCTTGGTCTTGAGTTCGCCGGCCGCGCCGATCCACGGTACATAGGTCAGGTGCACGAAGGCCGCCATGTTCGGGCCGAGCTTCAGGCTCATCTGACGCGCCGCCTCCAGGAAGGGCAGGGACTCGATGTCGCCCACGGTGCCGCCGATCTCGACGATGGCGACCTCCACGTCCTGCGCACCGCGGCGCACGTACTCCTGGATCTCGTTGGTGATGTGCGGAATCACCTGAACCGTCTTACCCAGGTATTCGCCACGACGCTCCTTCTCCAGCACCGACTTGTAAATCTGCCCAGTGGTGAAGTTGTTGCTGCGCTTCATGCGGGTGTTGATGAAGCGCTCGTAATGGCCCAGATCCAGGTCGGTCTCGGCTCCGTCCTCGGTGACGAACACCTCGCCGTGCTGGAAGGGCGACATGGTGCCCGGGTCCACGCGACTCAAGCAGCGCCGCCAGGGAAGCTGACGCGATGCCCTTGCCAAGGGAGGACACCACACCGCCGGTGACGAAGACGAATTTGGTCATCTCTTCTTGCGGGTCCAGCCTCGGGCTGAACGCCAAGGCATGACCGCACCGTTGGAAATTTGAATTATAGGAGCGGCCAAGCCTTGCGCCGGCCCGCCCTGCCTACAGCGCGGCGAGCTGGTCGCGGACCAAGTGGGCCGTCTCGATCGGGTGCTCCAGAGGGAACAGGTGGGAGCCCTCCACCCAGTGGATGCCACCTGTGGCAATGCGCCTTGAAGTGTCCAGACCCACCTGTCGCACCTCTGCCGAGCCTCGCGCGGCGATCAGGCTCACTTTGCACTGTGATGGGTGCTGACGCACCAGGGCGGGCAGCTGGTCGGGCACGCGGTTGTAGATGCCGGTTTCCACCTCGCGGCTGAAGGCCAGCCGCACCCCGCCATCGGGCGCGTCCTCGAGGCCGTGGCGGATGTAGGCGTCCAGGCACCGCGGGTCCAGGCGGGCAAAGGCCCGCTTGCCGAGGAAATGCTCGCGCGCGGCCTCACGGCTGGGCCAGTGCTGCCGCCGTTTGGACGACACTGCCCCTGGTGAATACCGCGCGGCCAGCCCGGTTTGCTTGCCGGTGCGCAGCAGCATGGCGCGCCAGCCGCCGACCACAGGGGAGTCCAGCATCACGACCCCTGCCGCCCGCTGCGGCTGGCGGCAGGCGGCCATCAGGCTCAGGTAGCCGCCCAGCGAGTGGCCCACGAAGACCACCTTGGCCCACGCGCCCACCTGGTCACGGGTGAATTGCAGCAGTTCGTCGCACAGGTGCGGCCAGTTGTTGGTGACAGGAAACCGCGGGTCGTGACCAAACTTCTCCAGCGCATGCACTTCGACGCCGCTGGCCCGCAGGCTGCGCAGCATGGGCGCGTAGGTGCTGGCGGGAAAGCCGTTGGCGTGCGAGAAGACGACGATCAAATCAGCCGGTCCGCAGGCGTGCTGATCTTGCGCAGCGGCCCCATCCGGGTGGCGCCCGCCTTGATCGGGGTGGCCGTGTGGCCGCCATTCCATTCGGGGTTGGGCATGCTGTCAAAGGCCTCGCGCAGTCGCTGCCCCCAGGAACCGCGCACCATCTGGAAGTAGGGGTTCTGCTCGTCAATGCAGACCATCTGCTCGCTCTGGAACTGATTGGCAGCATAGACCGTCAGGTCCAGCGGCAGGCCCACCGACAGGTTGGACTTGAGGGTCGAGTCCATCGACACCAGGGCGCACTTGGTGGCCTCTTCCAGCGGGGTGTCGGGGTTGACCACCCGGTCGAGGATGGGCTTGCCGTACTTGGACTCGCCAATCTGGAAATAGCAGGTCTCGGCCGTGGCCTCGATGAAGTTGCCAGCCGAATACACCTGGAACAGGCGCATGGCCTCGCCCCGGATCTGGCCACCGAAAATC
>CAZRRW010000121.1:0-3693 GCA_964602505.1 uncultured Burkholderiaceae bacterium | reverse complement strand
GTCGAACATGCTGGGCGCATTCCAGATGGTCAGAGGCTCGTCCTCGCCTTCGGCCAGCTTCTCCACCTGCAGGATCTCGCGCACCGACTGGCTGATGGACAGGTTGCCCGCCGACAGCAGCACCATGAAGCGGTCGCCCGGCTTCTCATAGACGATCTGCTTGCGGAAACTTGAAAAGTTGTCGAGCCCCGCGTTGGTGCGGGAGTCCGACAGAAACACCAGCCCAGCGTTGAGCTTCAGGGCGACACAGTAGGTCATGCGGGTTTATGCAGCGAAAGTGAGACGAGCCAGAACTTCAGCTCAGGAACCGGAAGCCGCCTTGGCATGGGCCTTCAGCCGGTACAGCGCCTCCAGCGCTTCGCGCGGCGACAGGCTGTCGGGGTCTATTGTCGCCAAAGCATCCGACACGGCCTGCCATGCCGGGTTGGGCGGCGGGTCGGCCCCCGGTGCTGCCGACTGCGCGGCAAACAGGTCGCTCTGGGCCAGGCCCTCCCGCTGGCGGGCCTCCAGCGCCTCCAGCCGGATGCGGGCGTCCTTCAGCACGGCGGCTGGCATGCCAGCGAGCTTGGCCACCGCCACGCCGTAGCTGCGGCTGGCCGGGCCCGGCTCGATCTGGTGCAAGAACACCACGTCCTGTCCCGACTCGACCGCTGACACGTGCACGTTGATCGCCTCGCGGTGGTGCTCGGGAAAAGCGGTCAACTCAAAGTAGTGCGTGGCGAAGAGGGTGAAGGCGTGGCAGCGGTCGTGCAGATGTGCGGCAATGCTCGATGCCAGGGCCAAGCCATCGAAGGTGCTGGTGCCGCGGCCAATCTCATCCATCAACACCAGGCTTTGCGGCGTGGCGCTGGCCAGGATGGCTGCGGCCTCGGCCATTTCGACCATGAACGTCGACTGCGCGTTGGCCAGGTCGTCGCTGGCGCCAATTCGGGTGTGAATGGCGTCCAGCGGCCCCAGCCGGCAGGCCTTGGCCGGCACGTACGAGCCGATGCTGGCCAGCAGCGCGATCAGCGCCACCTGGCGCATGAAGGTGGACTTGCCCCCCATGTTGGGGCCAGTGATCACCAGCATGCGGCGCTTGGCGTCCAGGCGGCAGTCGTTGGCGTGGAAGTGCTTGCCCTGCTCGGCCAGGCGGGCCTCCACCACCGGGTGGCGGCCCTGCTCGATCTCGATGCAGGGGTGAGCCACCAGATCTGGGGCCACCCAGCCCAGGGTCTCGGCCCGCTCCGCCAGCGCGGCCAGCGCGTCCAGCGCCGCCAGGGCCCGGGCCGCCTTGGCGAGCGCCCCCACCTGGGCCTGCAGCTCGGCCAGCAGTTGCTCGTAGAGCCACTTTTCGCGGGCCAGGGCCCGGTCCTGTGCGCTCAGGGCCTTGTCTTCAAAGGCCTTGAGTTCAGGCGTGATGAAGCGCTCGGCGTTCTTCAAGGTCTGGCGGCGTTTGTAGTCGGCGGGCACCTTGTCCAGCTGGCCCTGGGTGACTTCGATGTAGAAGCCGTGCACCTTGTTGAACTGCACCCGCAGGTTGGCAATGCCGGTACGCTCCCGCTCGCGGGCTTCCATCTCCAGCAGCACGGTGTCTGCGTCGGTGCTGATGCGCCGCAGCTCGTCCAGTTCGGCATCAAAGCCGTCGGCAATGACGCCGCCGTCGCGCAGCGACAGAGCGGGCTCCTCGGCCAGCGCCTGCGCCAGCCGCCGTTGCACCGCCGGGTCTAGCGCGAGCGCCGTCTGCAGCCACGCCAGCTGGGGCTCACCCAACTCGGCCACCAGGGCCGCCAGAGTGGGCAGCTGGGCCAAGGTGCGGCGCACGGCTGCCAGCTCGCGGGGCTTGATCTGCAGCAGCGCCAGCCGCGTGGCCAGACGCTCCAGGTCGGCCATGCCCTTGAGGGCCTGCTGCAGATCAGCCACCCGGCGCGCGGCCAGCAGGGCGCCGATGGTGCTCAGCCGCTGGCGTGCGCGGGCGCGGTCGCGCTGCGGGTTCAGCAGCCACTGCCGCAACCGGCGGCTGCCCATGCTGGTCTGGCAGGTGTCGAGCAGGCTGAACAGGGTGGGGCTGTCGGCCCCGCTGAGCGTCTGCACCAGTTCCAGGTTGCGCACTGTGGTGGCCGACAACCCCACCTGTGCGTCCAGCGCCTGGATGCGCAGGGTGTGCAGATGCTGTGCCGATCGGCCCTGGGTGTGCTCGGCAAACACCAGCAGGGCACCCGCCGCGGCCAGGGCGTCGCGCAGCACCTCGCGGGTGGTGGTGTCGGCCGGGGCGCGGGCGGCGGTGGCGTTCAGCCGGTCGGTGCCGACCGTGGCGTCGAAGTGCCAGGCAGGCCGCAGGGTAAGGGTGGTGCCCATACCGCCAATTGCCTCCGGCGTGGGCGTGCCATCGGGCCAAAGCAGCTCGCTGGGCTGCAGCCGCGCCAGCCAGCCGGCCAGCTCGGCACTGGCGCAATGGGCCAGCGACACCTCGCCTGCCGACAGGCGGCACCAGGCCAGGCCATAGCCCACAGCGGCCTTGCCGCGCGCGCCGGTGGCGGGCTGCACCGCCAGCAGCACAGGGTCGCGCTTGGCGGGCATGAGCTCGGTGTCGGTCAGCGTGCCCGGCGTGACCACCCGCACCACTTTGCGTTCCACCGGGCCTTTGCCAGTGACCTCGCCCACCTGCTCGCAAATGGCCACCGAATGGCCCAGGGCCACCAGCTTGGCCAGGTAGCTGTCCACCGAATGGAAGGGCACCCCCGCCATCACCACCGGCTGGCCTGCCGATTGCCCGCGCCGGGTGAGGGTGATGTCGAGCAGCTTGGCGGCCAACTCTGCGTCCGCATAAAACAACTCGTAGAAGTCACCCATCCGGTAGAACAGCAGTGTGCTCGGGTGCTGCTGCTTGATGGCCAGGTACTGCGCCATCATGGGCGTGTGGGCCGACAGGTCGGCTTGGGTGGGGGCGGGCTGGCTCACGCGGGCGGTGCCTCAGCTTCGGCTGGTGGGGGCCAGGGCTTGCGCCACGGCTTGCCCCAGCTCAATCACTGCCAAGGCGTAGTAACTGCTGCGGTTGTAGCGGGTGATGACGAAGAAGTTCTCGGTGCCCGCCACGTAGGTGGGCTCGCGGCCCGCGTTCTCCAGCATCACCAGGGCCAGCTTGCCCGCGCCAAAGGCCGCCTCGCTGGTGGCCACGCGCAGGGGCTTGCCGTGTGCATCCGCCCCGCGGCCCGGTGCCACGCTGTCGGCCACTGCGGCGGCCAGGTCGGGCAGCACGCTGGCGCCCAGCAGGGCAAAGGCGTCTGGCGTGAAGCTCGGCGCGATGTCCGGGTCAAGCAGGCTCTTCAAGTCGGCCTTGTCGGCCAGGGTGACCTGCCCGTGCGCCGGCAGGCCGCGCACCCAGCCGTGCCCTGCCAGGAAGCTGCCCACCGAGGCAATGGCGTCGATGGGGCTTTTGCGCAGGTCGGGCACGCCGTCGCCGTCGGCGTCCACCGCCCACTTCAGGTAGCTGCTGGGCATGAACTGCGGAATGCCAATGGCCCCGGCATAAGAGCCCAGCAGGCTGTCGGGCGGCACCCGCTTCTTCTGGCTCAGCACCATCAGCGCGGCCAGCTCATCACGAAAAAACGCGCTGCGGTCACTGCGGCCCTTGGGGAAGTCAAAACTCAGGGTGGCCAGGGCATCCACCGCGCGGAAGCTGCCCATGTCTCGGCCCCAGCCGGTTTCCACGCC
>CAZRRW010000120.1:0-7823 GCA_964602505.1 uncultured Burkholderiaceae bacterium | reverse complement strand
GCTTCATGCCTTCCTCGCGGCCAGTGGCCGTGCCATGCGTCAAAAGCAGACGCAACTCAGGCAAGTGTTGGCGCAAGGCGTCGAGCAGGCTGGCGGCGGCCCGGGTCTCGCCCAGGGACACGGCATGCACCCACAGCAGAGGCTGGTCTTCCGCGCTGCGCGCAGGCAAGTTGACATAACGACCACCCCGCTCTGGCAGCCATTGGCCATATAGGGGCTCGGCTCGGGCACGACGCAACCAGCGCCAGCGCGCCACCGGCCACAGCAGATGCATGCAGGCGGTGTACAGGGCCAGGGCGAGGCGGGACGTCATGTTCAGCCCCCGGGCTGCCCAGGGCTGACCCCCAGCCATGCCGACCACACCTGATCCACCGATGGCGGCGTGGCTTGCTGGCCCGGCTCAGGCGCCTGTACCGACACTTGGCGATGGCTGCCAAACACACCTGCCACCGGCCCGGTGCGCCAGGCGGTGGGCAGGTTGTAGATCTGCACATGGGGCAGGTCGAGCGCCACCGCGATGTGACTCACCCCGCTGTCCACCCCAACACACCCGGCGCACTGCGCCATGCGCTTGGCCAGATCGTCCAGCGACAACTCGGGCCAGGCCACCGCATCAGGCCCCAAGGCCTGTGCAAAGCGCTGCGCCCGCTCCCGTTCGACCTGCCCGGCACTGGGCAACGCCAGGCGCCACCCCTGCCCCAGCAGTGCCTGGCCCAGGGCCAGCCAACTGGCTTCGGGCCACAGTTTGTCGGCCCGCGAGGTGCCGTGCACCAGCACCACCGTACGCGACAGCGCCGAATCACCCGGTTTGGCCCCGACACCCGGAGGATCCGGCAGGCACATGGCTGGCCCAGCCGCAAAGCCCACCAAGGAAGGATCAGCCAACCCAAGGGCCTTGGCCACCAGCAGGCGGCTTCGAGCCACCGCATGCAGGTGGGCAGGCAGCACGATGCTGCGTTGCTGCATCCAGCGCACCGGCCATTCCCAGGACGAGCCATCGGTCCGGTTGCCCAGACCACATGTGAAACCGCTGGGCGAGCGGCGGGCCTGGCCCATCACCCAGGCCGACTTCACCAGCCCTTGCAGGTCAATGACGGCATCCCAAGCGTCGGCCTGCAGCGCCGTGCGAAGGGTCAGACGTTCGGCGCGGCTGGCCGTGCTGAACCACTGGCCGCGCCAGCGGCGCAGAGGAGCCTCCACCACGTGGCCCACCCCCGCTGCCCGCAACAAGGGGGCAAATGCAGGCTCCACCACCCAGGCCACCTGGGCTTGGGGCAAGGCGCGGCGGATGTCGGCCCATGCCGGCAGGGTATGTACGACGTCGCCGAGCGACGACAGCTTGACCAGCAGGATCTTCAAGCACGCCTCACCGGTGCGGGCCTTCAGTGGGCGGCATGCTGCACCTGGGCATCGGGCTTCACCTGACGCAGCAGGGCCAGCATCTGCTGCTCGATGCGGGCAACCACCTCGATGGTCTGCCCTTCAAAACGCAGCACCAGCACCGGGGTGGTGTTGGAAGCCCGGATCAGGCCAAAGCCATCAGGCCAGTCCACGCGCAGCCCATCGATGGTGGCGACCTCGGCCCCCTCAAAACGGGCCCGCGCCACCAGCTCAGCCACCACCCGGTGCGGCTCGCCTTCGGCGCATGGCACATTGAGCTCTGGTGTGCTAACGGCGCTGGGCAGGGCGTTGAGCACTTCGCTCGGGCTGCGGCCAAGGGCCTTCTCGCGAGCCAGTACCTGCAGCAGGCGAGCTGCCACATACAAGGCGTCGTCAAAGCCAAACCAGCGCTCGGCAAAGAAGATATGGCCACTCATCTCGCCCGCCAGCGGCGCGCCAGTGCGCTTGAGCTCGGCCTTGACCAGTGAATGCCCGGTGCGGCACATCTGCGGCACACCACCGGCCGCGCGGATAGCGGGAGCCATGGCCTGGGTGCACTTCACGTCGTAGAGGATGGTGGCACCTGGGTGGCGCGACAGCACGTCACGCGCCAGCAGGATCAGCTGCCGGTCGGGGTAGATGATCTGCCCGTCCTTGGTCACCACACCCAGACGGTCACCGTCGCCGTCAAAGGCCAGCCCCAGTTCAGCATCGGTCTCGCACAGCACTCGCTGAACGTCGCGCAGGTTCTCGGGTTTGGAGGGGTCGGGGTGGTGATTGGGAAAACTGCCATCGACCTCGCTGTACAGCTCCTTCACCTCGCAACCCAGCGCCTTGAGCACCGCCGGGTTGTGGGCCCCGGCTACACCGTTGCCAGAATCAACCACCAGCTTGATGGGAGTGGCCAGCGTCACGTCGCCGAGGATGCGTTGTACGTAGGCTTGGGACACGTCGGCGTCGCGGCGCGCCCCGGGTGTGGCGCTGGGCGCCACGCCGGTATCCATGGCGTGGCGCAGGGCCTGGATCTCGTCGCCATGGATGGCACGGCCCGCCAGCACCATCTTGAAGCCGTTGTAGTCGCGCGGGTTGTGGCTGCCCGTGACCTGGATGCCGCTGCGGCAACCCGGCAGTACCGTGCTGCTGGCCGCAAAGTAGGTCATGGGAGTGGTGACCATGCCGATGTTCACCACGTCCACGCCACCCGCGAGCAGGCCCTGGGCCAGCGCCGCAGCCAGATCGGGCCCGCTGTCGCGTCCGTCACGCCCCACCGCCACCACCTGCTCGCCTTCGCGGCGCGCAGCGGCCGCGAAGGCCAGGCCCAACTGGTGGGCGACCTCCGCATTCAATGTGGACGGGACAAGCCCGCGGATGTCATAGGCCTTGAAGATGGAGGGGGAGAACGGCATGAAAGACGTCTTGACACGGAGGCGCACGGCAGGGAACTGGCCCCAGCCCGCGCGCTGGCAGGAGCGAAAGGCAAATTGTGCATGGCGGGGCGTGCGCGCTGCCTGCAGCGAGCCTGAGGATGATGTCCGAAAACGGCGAGTTTTTGCCACGACGCTGTCTATCATGCCGCCATGCTGGACGACGACACCGCCTACCTGGCCCTGAAGGCGCGCGATGCCCGCTTTGACGGGCGCTTCTTCGTGGGGGTGTCGTCGACCGGCGTGTATTGCCGTCCGATCTGCCGGGTGCGCCTGCCCATGCGAGCCAACTGCCATTTCTACGCGCTCGCCGCCCAGGCAGAGGCCGATGGTTATCGGCCTTGTCTACGCTGCCGTCCCGAACTGGCGCCCGGGCCAGGGCTGAGATGGTCGCAGATGGACGCGAGCGACACCCTGGCCCAGCAGGCCGCCGGGCTGTTGCAGACCGACGCGAACCTCACACGCGTGGCTGGGCGGCTGGGGGTGACGGACCGCCACTTGCGGCGGATCTTTGCCCAGGCCTTCGGGCTGGCTCCAGTGCAGTACTTGCAGACCCAGCGGCTGCTGCTGGCAAAGGGCCTGCTGACCGACACCCGGCTGAAGATCACGGACATCGCCCTGGCCAGTGGCTTCCAGAGCGTGCGACGCTTCAATGCGGCCTTCACAGCCCGGTACCGGCTGAGCCCCTCGCAGCTTCGAAAGGAAGCGCCCAGGGGGTCGGCACCCACCGATGACGCTGGATTCGTCCTCAAGCTGGCCTGGCGCCCGCCCTTCGACGCGGACGCGTTCATGCGCTTTCTGCAGCGGCACGATGTACCGGGCCTGGAGCACACCGAACAGACAGCCCAGGGCTGGCGGCACTTGCAGCGTCTGAACCTCGCAACCAACCAGGCAGATGGCTCTGGTAAGCGACCGATCGCGGGCTGGGTCGAGGCGCGCCCGGTGCTCACCGATCTCTTGACCGGCGCGGGGTATTGGCATCTGCGTCTGGCACCCACCCTGCTGCCCCATCTGCATCAGCTTCCCAGCATGCTGCGGCGCTGGCTGGACACCGACGCCGATCCGGCCGCGATGTCGGCGAGCCTGGCGGGCATGCCGGGCATGGACATCGACCGGATCAAGGGCACCCGGGTGCCAGGCGTGGCCACCCCTTCCACTGGCTTTGAGCTGGCTGTTCGCACGGTGATTGGTCAGCAGGCGAGCCTGAAGGCCGCCATCACCCTGACACGACGCCTGGTGGAAGCCTTTGGCCAACCCGTTCAGTCCAGCGAGGGATGGCCCTCCGAGCTGTCTTGGCATTTCCCCACACCGCAAACCCTGGCGGAGGCCCCGGCGGAGCAACTGGGGCAGCTAGGCCTGGTGCGCCAGCGAGTGGCGGCGGTGCGGGCCCTGGCTCGAGAGGTGTGCGAGGCGCGCCTGTCTTTTGAAGAGTGGCAGGATGCCGATACTCTGGTGGCCCGGTTGACTGCGCTGCCGGGCATTGGCCCTTGGACAGCCAACTACCTGGCCATGCGGGTGCTTCACATGCCTGACGTATTTCTGGCCACCGACGTGGCCCTGCTGATCCAACTGGCCCGCCAAACCGGCCAGCCAGTGCGCCCAACGCCCGCCCAGGCGGCACAGCTGGCACAAGCCTGGGCACCCTGGCGAAGCTATGCGGTGATGGCCCTTTGGAACCGATACCTGGAAGGCTCTGCATGAAGCAACATCCTCTGGCCCCCAACCCGCCCGGCTGGGCAGCCGTGGCACGGCACGACAGCCCGCTTGGGCTCATCTGGCTGGCGACCCACCAAACCCAACCGACCGCGTTGGCGGGGCTTTGGTTTGATCATCAGAAGCATGCGCCGCAGGGCCTGCTTGAAGCCGAGGCGAGACAGCGGCGTGAGCACACGCCCGCCGTGCTGGACGCGGCACGCCAGCAACTGGACGAGTACTTCGCAGGCCAACGCCAACGCTTCGAGCTGACCCTGGCGCCATGGGGCAGCGTGTTTCAGCAACGGGTGTGGCAGGCCCTGCAGGCCATTCCCTTCGGCGGATTGAACAGCTACGGGGAGATTGCCCGGCGCCTGGGCTTACCCCAGGGCGCGCGGGCAGTCGGCACTGCCGTGGGGCGCAACCCAGTGTCCATCGTCATCCCCTGCCACCGGGTGCTTGGACGACACGGTGCGCTGACCGGATATGCCGGTGGTGTGGAACGGAAAATCGCCTTGCTCAGACTTGAAGGAAGCATGTGAAGGCGCGTGACCTGCTGGATCTGGTGTTGCTGGCCTCTTTGTGGGGCGCGTCCTTCCTGTTCATGCGGATGGGCGCTCACGAGTTCGGGCCGACCGCACTGGCCTTTGTGCGAGTGCTGGTGGCCAGCATCGCCCTCGTGCCCTTGCTGCTGTGGCACGGCCTGACAATCGAACTGCGCACCGGGTGGCCCCGCGTGTTCGCCATGGGGGCGATCAATTCGGCCTTGCCGTTCTGGCTTTACTCGTTCGCCTCGCTGTCCATCACCGCAGGGCTCGCCTCAGTGTTCAACGCCGCCACCCCACTGTTTGGCGCAGTGATTGCCTGGATCTGGCTGAAGGACAAGCCAGGGGCGTCCCGCTGGCTGGGCATCGCCATCGGCTTTGCCGGGGTCACCTATCTGGCTTGGGACAAGGCCTCGTTCAAGCCAGGCGCCTCGAGCACAGGGTGGGCGGTGCTGGCGTGCGTGGTGGCCACGGTGCTGTATGGCTTTGGTGCGTCATTCGCCAAGCGCTACCTGCAGGGCCTGGCGCCGCTGACAGTGGCCACAGGCAGCCAGATCGGTGCCAGCCTGGTGCTGTTGGTGCCCGCCTGGCTGATGTGGCCCACCACCCCGCCATCGGCCAGCAGCTGGTTGGCCGTGGCATTGCTCGGGGCCTTTTGCACAGGCATTGCCTACATCCTCTACTTTCGCCTCATCCGCCACATCGGCGCGGCCAAGGCCACCACGGTGACCTTCCTCATTCCTCTGTTTGCCGTGCTTTGGGGCGGGCTGTTCCTGGGTGAAGCCGTGTCGATGGTGATGGCCATCGGCTGCGCCATCATCCTGGTGGGCACCGCACTGGCGTCTGGCCTGGTCAGCCTGCCAACGGCAACCCGCCAAGCCGCCAAGGGCTAGCCGCGCATGAGCAGCCAACGCCAATCCCGCCGCATGAAGCTGGCCGTGTCACTGGCCGCCACCAAGCCCCGCAACGCCTTGGTGCCCCTGGCCGCGCAACGCAAGGCGGGGCGTCATGGCAAGAGCAGCAAGGCAAAGCGTCAAGCAGCGCGGATCGCCCTGCGCCAACAGCAGGACAATGACTGAGGCCAAACGCGCTAGAGTTGGGCTGTGACTTCAGCGTGCGCTGAGGCGAACAGGCCGCGACACAGCGGCCGCGGTGGAGGCAGCATGGGGGCAGGCTTCAGCGGTGACGGTGCGGGGGCTGCAGGGCTGGACGATGAAGTACCCAGCTTGCGGGGCGGCTTCGCGCCGGTGGCAAAAGAGGTGACCACCAGCGAACTGCAGATCGAGGGTGACCTGCCCCAGGATCTGAATGGCTTGTACGTTCGCAACGGGCCCAACAGGCAGTTTGCAGCCCCAGGCCGGTACCACTTTTTTGACGGCGACGGCATGCTGCACGCCTTGCGTTTCGATCGCGGCCGTGTCGAGTACAGCAACCGCTGGGTACTCACGGACGGCCTGAGCGAGGAACGCGCAGCTGGCTGTGCACTCTGGCAGGGAGTGAAAGACCCGCCTCGCCAAGACCGCCCCGACCAACCGCTCAAGAACACGGCCAATACCGATGTGAAGTATTGGGCCGGCCGCTTGATCGCAACCTGGTACCAGGGCGGGGCACCCTACCAGGTGAGCCCCTCTGATCTGTCAACCATGGGGCCGCTCCACCAGGCACGGGGCATGGACGCCAGACTCGGCGGGCTGCCCATCTCTGCCCACGTCAAGGTGGACGAGCAGACCGGCGAGATGATGTTCTTTGCCTACGGCAAGACACCGCCCTACCTTTGGTACGGCGTTCTGGACGGCGTGGGCCGACTGCGAACCCTCAGCGAGATCGCCTTGCCGGGCCCCCGTTTGCCGCATGACATGGCTGTGACCCAGCACTATTCGGTGCTGCACGATCTACCGCTGCACCATGATGCACAGGCTCTGGCAGCAGGTCGCCACAAGCTGACCTTCCACGGCGACCAGCCCGCCCGGTTTGGGGTGCTGCCACGCCATGGCGGGCCAGGCGATGTTCGCTGGTTTGAGGCCGAGCCTTGCTACCTGTACCACACCGTCAACGCCTGGGAAGAGCTTGACAGCCAGGGGGGCACCGAGATCGTGATGGTGGGCACGCCCTTTCGATTGCCACGCGACCGGACAGGCTCCGTGGACGCAGCCCGGGTGCCTGCAATGTTCGCCACGCTGGAGAACGACTACCTGCTGTACGAGTGGCGCTTCAACCTGCGCACCGGACAGACCCGCGAGCGGCTGCTGGACGACTCGGTGAACAGCGAGTTCCCAAGCATCAATGCGTCCAAACTGGGACAAAAAACCCGCTACAGCTGGAACATTCTCATGTCGCGCAACCATCGGCCCGAGGAACCCAGGTTCAGCGGACTCGTCAGGCATGACCTGCAGGCCGGCAGTTGCCAGACCTACCAGGAAGGGCCCAACCGATGGTGGAGCGAGGCCTCTTTTGCCGCGCGCGAGCGAGCCATGCAGGGCGGCTCATCAGAGGACGATGGCTATCTGGTGGGATTTGTCTGGAACGCAGAGACTCAGCAATCGCAGGCGTATGTGACGGACGCCCGCGACATCAGCCGCGGGCCTATGTGCCGCATCACGCTGCCGCAGAGGGTGCCGCACGGGTTCCACGCCACCTGGGTCAGCGCGGCGCGTCTGGCGGCCGTCGCATGACTGCCTGTGCCAGGCCCGGAAAACAAAAAAGCCACCCAAAGGTGGCTTTCTGCAAGTTGGCGGAGCGGACGGGGCTCGAACCCGCGACCCCCGGCGTGACAGGCCGGTAT
>CAZRRW010000119.1:2860-7831 GCA_964602505.1 uncultured Burkholderiaceae bacterium | reverse complement strand
TGGAAGCCAAACTGGCTGCGCACCGGCGCCTCGCTGGTCTGGCCTTTCTGCAACCGGGTCATGGCGTCGGCAAACTCCTTGACGTAACTGCCGGGGGCGGCCCAGTCCAGGTCGCCGCCGTTGGCGGCTGAGCCTGGGTCTTTGGAGGCCCGCTTGGCCAGGTCGGCAAAGTTGGCGCCGCCGCGCAACTGGGCAATCAGCGCGCGGGCCTCGTCTTCCTTCTCCACCAGAATGTGGCGGGCCTTGAACTCGCGTTCGCCCACCTGAGCGCGGAACTTGTCGTACTCGGCCTTGATTTCGGCGTCGGTCACCGGGTTCTTCTTCTGGAAGTCGCTGAACAGGGCGCGGATGATGATCTGCTGGCGCGCGAACTCGAGTTGGGTGCGCACCTCATCGCTGCCTTGCAGGCCGCGGCGTTCGGCTTCCTGCATGAACACCTCGCGAGCGATCACCTCCTCCTGCACCTGCTTCTCCAGCTCCGGGGTGCGGGGGCGGCCCGACGCGGTCACTTGCTGCAGCAGGGCATCCACCCGCGACTTGGGTACCGCCTTGCCGTTGACCACCGCCACGTTCTGGGCGCTGGCGCTCAGGGGGGCAGCACCCAGCAAGGCGAAGGCGGCAACCGTCGCGGCGACGGCGTGAAGGCGTTGGTTCATGGGCACTCCTCAGATCTGAATATCGGGCGGTTCGTTGGTGCGGCGCTGCAGGCCCCAGGCAGGTTCAGGGCACCTCGCTGGGCGCCCGGGCTTCCAGAGCCAAGGCGTGGATGCCTTGGCGAAGCTCAGCGCTCAAGGCACTGTACACGAGGCGATGGCGTGCAACCCGGCCGAGGCCCTCGAAGGCGGCACTGACCACCCGAACCGTGAAATGGCTGCCCTCACGCGCACCAGCGTGCCCGGCATGAAGGTGGGAGTCGTCCTGCACCTCGATGTGCTGAGGGGCCAGGGCCGCCCGCAGCGTGAGTTCAACCTGGCTGGCGGAGGTGTGCATGGTGTTGGAAGGCGATCAGGGTTTTGGGTCCGCAGCGGCGGGGTTGGCGGGCTGTTCGGCCGAGTCGTCTTCAGGCAGGTGGCGGCTGATGTAGAGGCTTTGGCCAATGACGAACACCACCATCAGCCCGATGCCACCAAACAGCTTGAAGTTGACCCAGATGCTGGTGGAAAAGGCATACGCCACCCACAGATTCAACACGCCCATGGCCAGAAAGAACAGGGTCCAGGCGGCGCTGAGGCGTTGCCAAACCGGGTCAGGCAGCTGGATCTGCACCCCCATCAGCGCCTTGATGCCATTCCTGCCGAACACCCATTGGGATACCAGCAGTCCAACCCCCATCACCCAGTACAGCACGGTGGGCTTCCACTTGATGAAGGTTTCGCTGTGCGCCAGCAGGGTGGCGCCACCCAGCACGAGGATCAGCCCCAGGCTGACCCACTGCATGGTCTCCACCTTGCGGTGGCGCCACCACACCCAGCCAATCTGCACCACGGTGGCCGCCATGGCGACGCCCGTGGCGATGTAGATGTCGCTCAGCTTGTAGGCGACAAAGAACAGGATGACCGGGAAGAGGTCAAAGAGCAGCTTGCTCATGATGCGGGCTCAAAGCTCAAGGAGGCCGAGTTCATGCAGAAGCGCAGGCCTGTCGGCGGTGGGCCGTCCTCGAACACGTGGCCGAGGTGTGCGCCACAGTCGCTGCAGTGCACCTCGGTGCGCACCATGAAAAAGCTGCGGTCGGTGGAGGTCTCGACCGCGCCGGGCAGGGACTGGTAGTAGCTGGGCCAGCCGCAGCCGGCGTCGAACTTGGTGGCGCTGTCAAACAGGGCCTTGCCGCAGCAGATGCAGCGATAGGTGCCTTTGGCGAAGTGTTGGTCGTACTTGCCGGTGTAGGCACGTTCGGTGCCGTGGTGCCGGGTGATCTGGAAAGCCCCTGGCTCGGCCTGGATGGAGGCCAGGTAGGCCTTCCATTCGTCGTCTGATCGCTGGACTTTGAAGGAACGTTCTTGGGTCATGGGCTTGGCGGCAGTGTGTCAAGCAGAGCAGGAGACCTCCAGCGACCCCGCCCAGTCGGGCGGGAAGTCCGCCAAGGCGGACTGCTCGGGCTGTTCGTCAAATGGCCGGGCCAGCACGGCATGGAGCCGGTGGACCTCAGAGAAATCACCCTGGTTCGCGGCGTCAATGGCCTGCTGGGCCAGGTGGTTGCGCAGCACGAACCTTGGATTGACCAGTCGCATGCCCGCTGCCCGCTCCTCGGGTGATGCGGGCTCTTGCGCGAGTCGTGTGTCGTACTGCGCCGCCCAGGCATCAAAGGCTTCGCGGTCGCGGAACAGGTCGCGGACGGCCGCACGCTGCGTGGGGCCAAGCCCGAAATCGCACAGTCGGCGGAAGGTGATGGTGTAGTCCGTCCGCTCACGGTTCAACAGCTGCAGCAGCCCCTCGAAGATAGTGCGGTCCCCATCGCGGAGCTGGCGCAGGCCAAACTTGGCGGCCATCTGCTCATCCAATGCTGCCGGGAATAGGGTCTTGTACGGTTCAAGGGCTGCGAGCGCTGCGTCCTGCTCGCCGATCAGTGGCATGAGTGCCTGCCCCAGACAGAAGAGGTTCCAGAAGGCCACGTTGGGCTGGCGGGCGTAGGCGTAGCGGCCTTGATGGTCGCTGTGGTTGCATATGTGGTTGGCATCAAAGCCGTCCAGGAAGCCAAAGGGTCCGTAGTCGATGGTGAGGCCCAGGATGGACATGTTGTCGGTGTTCATCACGCCATGGCAGAACCCAACGGCCTGCCACTGGGCCAGCAAGCGGGCGGTTCGGCGGCAGGTTTCGGCCAGCAAGGCCGCATACACGTTGCCTACCTGGCCGACGCTGCGGTCGCGCAGGTGGGGCCAGTAGTGTTCCACCACAAAGTCGGCCAGCGTCCTCAGGTTTTCGATCTGTCCGTTGGCGGCGAAGTGCTCAAAGTGTCCGAAGCGGATGAAGCTTGGGGCCACGCGCGTGACCACTGCGGCGGTTTCCTGGGTTTCGCGCTGCACAGGAGTGGGGGACCCAACCAGGGCCAGCGCCCGGGAGGTGGGGATGCCCAGGCCGTGCATGGCCTCTGAGCACAGGTACTCCCGGATGGACGAGCGCAGCACGGCGCGGCCGTCGCCCATTCGGGAGTAGGGCGTGAGCCCGGCTCCCTTGAGCTGCACCTCAAACCGCTCGCCTGATGGGGCCATGCAGTCGCCCAGCAGCAGGGCACGGCCATCTCCCAATTGCCCAGCCCACACGCCAAACTGGTGACCGCTGTACACGCTGGCCAGCGGCTGGCTGCCTGGTGCCACGGCGTTGCCGCTCAGAAAGGACAACGAGTCCGGGCCCTCCACCCAGGAATCGGGCAACCCCAACTCGCGCGCAAGCGGCAGGTTGACGGCCACCCAATGGGGCGCAGCCATCGGCGACGGCATCACGCGGCTGAAGAAGGCCTGCTGGAGCGCCTCGAAGCGGCTGGGCATCAGCCCGAGCGTCTGAACTCCCGGCAGGGCATCAGCCCGGGGGGTGGCAAAGGCGGGCTCGGTCACGGTGTTCATGACCACGATTGTCTGACTTCGGGGCAATCCCGGTGCATTCAAGGGCGGTGGCTCACTACCATTGCGGGCTGTTGGATATCCCTCACCCCTGTCTTTCTCGACGTTTTTTCCGGAGATGTGCGCCATGCTGGGCCTGATGCAGACCAAACCCACCCTGATCTCTGACCTGATCGACTTCGCTGAGCGCTTCCATGGCGACGGCGAGATCGTCTCTCGCCGGGTCGAAGGCGACATTCACCGCTGCACCTATGCCGATGCGGCCAAGCGCGCCCGCCGGGTGGCCAATGCCCTGGACCAGTTGGGCGTGACGGCTGGCGAACGCACAGCCACCCTGGCCTGGAACGGATACCGGCACTTCGAGATCTACTTTGGTGCATCGGGCAGCCAGCGGGTGCTGCACACCCTCAACCCGCGGCTGCACCCGGACCAGATCGCCTGGATCGCCAACCATGCCGAAGACCGGGTCTTGTTCTTCGACATGACCTTTCTGCCCATCGTCAAGGCCATCTCCGACGCCGCCAACCAGGGCGCCAACCCGGCGGCCAAGACCATCAAGGCCTACGTCGCCCTGTGCGACGCGGACGCCCTGCCCAAGGACAGCGGCATCCCCAACCTCTACAGCTACGAGGACCTGATTGCGGGCCAGAGCGAGCACTACACCTGGCCCGTGTTTGCGGAGGACACCGCTTCGAGCCTGTGCTACACGAGCGGCACCACAGGCAACCCGAAGGGCGTGTTGTATTCGCACAAGTCCACCATCCTGCATGCCTTTGCGGCGGCCCTGCCCGACGTGATGTGCCTGTCGGCCCGCGACAGCGTGCTGCCAGTGGTGCCAATGTTCCATGTGAATGCCTGGGGGCTGCCGTATTCGGCAGCCCTGACGGGCTGCAAGCTGGTGTTTCCGGGAGGTGCTCTGGATGGCAAGTCGGTCTATGAGCTCATGGAAGCCGAGGGCGTTACCTTTGCAGCGGGGGTGCCCACCGTCTGGCAGATGCTGCTTGGTCACATGAAGCCGGCGGGCTTGAAGTTCAGCAAGCTCAACCGCACGGTGATTGGCGGCTCGGCCTGCCCGCCCGCCATGATTGACAGCTTCCGTGACGACTATGGCGTCGACGTGCTGCACGCCTGGGGCATGACCGAGATGAGCCCCCTGGGCACCCTGTGCACCCTCAAGAACAAGCACCTTGCCCTGTCACCCGGCGAGCAGCAGAAGATCCGCCTGAAGCAGGGGCGCCCCATCTTCGGTGTCGACATGAAGATCGTTGACGCCGACGGCAAGGCCTTGCCACACGATGGCGTGGCCTATGGAGACCTGCTGGTAAAGGGGCCGTGGATCGTGCGGGAGTACTTCAAGGGTGAGGGCGGAGACCCGCTGGTGGACGGCTAGTTCCCGACTGGCGATGTGGCCACGATC
>CAZRRW010000119.1:334-2850 GCA_964602505.1 uncultured Burkholderiaceae bacterium | reverse complement strand
ACTTCAAGGGCGAAGGCGGCGACCCGCTGCACCACGACGCCGATGGCGACTGGTTCCCCACCGGCGACGTCGCGACGATCGACCCGGACGGTTTCATGCAGATCACCGACCGCAGCAAGGACGTGATCAAGTCCGGCGGGGAGTGGATTGGTTCCATCGACCTGGAGAACATTGCCATGGCACACCCGGCAGTGGCCATGGCTGCCTGCATTGCCGCCAAGCACCCGAAGTGGGACGAACGCCCTCTGCTGGTGGTGGTGAAGAAGCCAGGCGCCGAAGTGACGCGCGACGAGCTGCTCAAGTTCTACGAGGGGAAGATTGCCAAGTGGTGGACCCCCGACGACGTGGTGTTCGTAGACGCGATCCCGCTGGGCGCGACCGGCAAGATGCAGAAGATGAAGCTGCGCGAGCAGTTCAGGGATCACGTCCTGCCCACGGCATGAGTGGCCTGTCGCGAAGCGGACAGAACCGAGGCAATCCCGCACCCGACCAGGGGCTTATCTAGGACATTCCCTGACGGTTGCGGGCGGGCTTCTCGGGTAGCCTTGCCTGCGATTCGGTGGCGAGGCTGACTCTGTGGTTTCGCCGTGATTGGTTGTACATTGATCGTGAATTTGGAGAGAGACAAATGGCTCACAACAAGCACTTGACCCGCCGTGTGTTCGGCGCTGGTACCGCTGCAGCGGCGCTTCTGGCTGCTGGCATGACCTCAGCCCAGGCGCCTGCGGCGAAGGACGCCCCTAAGGCAGCTCCTGCCAAGGCGGCGCCCGCCAAGGCCGCCCCCGCTGGCCCCTTGGCGGGTCAGGTGGTGCGCATCGCCCACATCGACCCGTTCTCGGGCCCTTTTGCCAACGTCGGTCAGAATCAGCTCAAGAGCTGGCAGTTTGTGGCAGAGCGTTACGGTGGCAGCAAGAACCCGGCTGGCGTGACCTTTGAGATCAAGGGCTTCGATAACAAGGGGTCTCCCCAGGAGAGCCTCAATGCCCTGAATGCCGCCATCGGCGAAGGCTTCCGCTACGTGACCCAGGGCAACGGCTCGGGCGCAGCGGCCGCCATCATCGATGCGGTCAACAAGCACAACGAGCGCAACCCCGGCAAGGAGGTGGTCTACATCAACTACGCTGCTGTGGATCCCGCGCTCACCAACGAGCGCTGCAGCTTCTGGCACTTCCGTCTGGACGGTGACACCTCGATGAAGATGGAGGCGCTGACCAGCTTCATGAAGGACGAGCCGAAGGTCAAGAACGTCTACCTGATCAACCAGAACTATTCGCATGGTCAGCAGGTGGCCCGCTACTTCAAGGAGGGCATTGCACGCAAGCGGCCTGACGTGAAGATCGTGGGTGAAGAACTCCATCCGCTCGGTCAGGTCCGTGACTTTGCTCCCTATGTGGCCAAGATCCGCGCCGCCGGCGCTGACGCCATCGTCACTGGCAACTGGGGCACGGACATGACCCTGCTGGTCAAGGCATTGAATGATGCCGGCCTGAACATTCCGCTGTACGCCTATTACGCCGGGGTGACTGGCACCCCCACGGCGCTGGCGCAAGGCAAGGACATGAACGTCAGCCAGATTGCCATCAGCCACTCGAACTTCACAGGCGAGATGCGTGAGTTGCGCAACGAGTTCAAGAAGCGCTTCAACGACGACTACTACACCTTCCAGACGCTGCTCGGCATCAACATGCTCGCCCAGGGCATGGCCAACGCCAAGAGCACGGACCCGGTGAAGGTGGCGCAGGCCATGAGCGGCATGACCTTCAAGGGCATCACCGGTGAGGTGACCATGCGCAGGACGGATCACCAGCTCCAGCAGCCGATGTACGTGAGCAAGTGGACCAAGGCCACCGCGAAGGACCCGTACAGCGAAGAGAACACGGGCTTCAACTTTGCTCCGGTTCGCACAATCGACGCGTTTGTGGCCAGCACACCGACCTCGTGCCAGATGAAGCGCCCCTGATGGCGTTTCTGGGGCATTGACCCCCGACAACGCCGGTCGGCCGTGTGCCGCCCGGCGTTTTTCTTTCAGCGAGCCGTCATCCAGCCCTGCATGACCGGCACTCCGCCAAGGACACCATGGAGTTTTTCGTCATTTCACTGCTCAATGGCATCAGCTATGGCCTGTTGCTGTTCATGCTGAGCTCGGGGCTGACCCTGATCTTCAGCATGATGGGTGTGCTCAACTTCGCTCACGCCTCGTTCTACATGCTCGGGGCCTACCTGGCCTACACCACGACCCTGGTGGTGGGCTACTGGCCCGCGCTGGTGGTCGCGCCTTTGCTGGTGGGGGTGGTGGGTGCCCTGTTCGAGAAGTACTGCTTGCGCAAGGTTCACCAGTACGGGCACGTGCCAGAGCTTCTGATCACCTTCGGCTTGAGCTACATCCTGCTCGAACTCGTGCAATTGGTCTGGGGCCGTAGCGCGATGGACTACCGGGTGCCGGAGGCCCTGCAGGGGGCTCTGTTCACGTTCCCCAGCGGGACGCGGTTCCCCTTGTACCGTGGGTTCATGATGCT
>CAZRRW010000119.1:0-282 GCA_964602505.1 uncultured Burkholderiaceae bacterium | reverse complement strand
ACCCGAACCCGCATCGGTCTGGTGATCCAGGCTGCGCTCACCCATCCGGAGACGGTGGAAGCCCTGGGGCACAACGTGCCGCGGGTGCTGATGCTGGTGTTTGGTGGGGGTGCTGCACTGGCTGGCCTGGCTGGCGTGATCGGTGGCAATGCATTCACCACAGAACCAGGGATGGCCGTGGCTGTCGGTGCAGTGGTGTTCGTGGTGGTGGTGGTGGGGGGCATGGGCTCACTGGCCGGTGCCTTCGTGGCGTCACTGCTGATCGGGGTGGTACAGACCTTT
>CAZRRW010000118.1:6419-7889 GCA_964602505.1 uncultured Burkholderiaceae bacterium | reverse complement strand
GCTCCGAAGCGCCCTTGGTCGGGAAGGCCGCTCAGGCCAGCTTTTCCTTGATGCGCGCCGACTTGCCGGAGCGATCGCGCAGGTAGTACAGCTTGGCACGGCGCACGTCGCCGCGGCGCTTGACCTCTACCCCGGCTATCAGGGGGCTGTAGGTCTGGAAGGTGCGCTCGACGCCTTCGCCGTTGGACATCTTGCGCACGATGAACGACGAGTTCAGGCCGCGGTTGCGCTTGGCAATGACAACGCCTTCGTAGGCCTGCACGCGCTTGCGGGTGCCTTCGACTACGTTGACGCTGACGATGACGGTGTCACCAGGAGCAAACTCGGGCAGCTTCTTGCCGAGTTTGGCGATTTCCTCTTGTTCGAGGGTGCGGATCAAGTCCATGGGGGCTCCAAAACGATCATGCCCGCGCATTCACGGATATGGCCAACGCGCGATGCAGTACTGGCCTTGCCGGGCAGAGGATCAACGAAAAACCGCAGATTATAGGCGCTTGAGGAGATCTGGGCGGCGGGCGCGGGTGAGTGCAAGGCGCTGGTCGGCCCGCCACTGCTCGATGGCCGCATGGTGGCCGCTGGTGAGCACCGGCGGCACCGGCACACCGTTCCACACCTCGGGGCGGCTGAAATGGGGGCAATCGAGCAGGCCGCCCTGCCCGTGTGCCGAGCTGCCAGCAGCAAAGCTGTCCTGGAGCGCGGAATCGCCGTCATTGAGCACGCCCGGCTGCAGGCGGGCCACCGCGTCAAGCAGGGCTGCGGCCGCGACCTCGCCACCCGAGACGACAAAGTCACCCAGGCTGATCTCATGGGTGACATGGGCGTCGACGAAGCGCTGATCCACGCCCTCGTAACGGCCGCAGATCAGCACCGCGCCGTCTGAGGCCGCCCAGCGGCTGACCGCCGCGTGGTTGAGCGGCTCACCTGCGGGCGAAAACAGCACGACTGGCGTCGGCGACCCGTCGCGCGAAGGCGCGCGGTCCTGCAACACGGCGCGCAGGCAGCGCGCCAGCGGCTCGGCCAGCATGACCATCCCTGGCCCACCGCCATACGGCCGGTCGTCCACCCGGCGGTAGGTGTCTTCCGCGAAGTCGCGCAATTGCCAGAGCCTGACGGTCACCAGCGGCGCCCGGCCCGAGGCCTCATCCGGCTCGAAGGCCCGGCGGACCACCCCAACCCTCAGGTACGGCTCAATGAGTTCGGGGAACAGGGTGATGACGTCAAAGCGCATGCGGTCTAGCGAGCGTTGCGGGGTTCGTCCTCGGCCGACGTGTCGTCCCAGTTGCCCCAGTCGCAAACGACGCGCCGGTCTGCCAGACTGACGGAATCGACGTAGGCGGCCACAAAGGGGATCAGCGTCTGGGCTGGCTTGACACCCGGTGCGCTGGCGGGCTGCTCGCACACGATGACCGTGTGAGGGCCGGTTGGAATGAAATCGACCACCGCCCCGAAAGCCAGCCCTTGCCGGTTGAA
>CAZRRW010000118.1:0-6385 GCA_964602505.1 uncultured Burkholderiaceae bacterium | reverse complement strand
GCAGGTCAACCAGGTAGTACTCGTCTGGCTCAGGCGTTGGGAAACTGGCCCGCGACACCCACACACTGGCCCCCTTGAGGGCCTCGGCGGCGGCACGATCCGGCACCTCCTGTGCGGCAGCGACAATGCCGTCACCGTGCTCCTTGGCGTGGGTGATCTTCAGCAGCGGGGGGAGTGCCACGGCATCAGCGGATGCCGCAATGGGCCGTTTGGCACCGGGGCGGGGCGTTGCCGCCTTCAGGTACCAACGCTTGGTGGAGAACAGGGCCTGCGGGTCAGCCGAAAAGGGCTGCAGCTTGAACCAGCCCTTGATGCCAAAAGGCCCCAGGATGCGGCCGACTTCGACCGCATCAGAAGGTAGTTCCGGGTCGCTCAAGCCGTCTTGGCTTGGGCTTGCTTGACCAGGCGAGCCACGGTGGGCGAGGCCTGTGCGCCCACGCCCTGCCAGTAGGTGAGTCGGTCCTGGGCGATGCGCAGGCCCTCTTCGCCATCGGCTGCCTTGGGGTTGTAGAAGCCCAGACGCTCGATGAAGCGGCCATCACGGCGGTTGCGCGAGTCAGCCACGACGATGTTGAAAAACGGGCGGCGCTTGGCACCACCGCGAGCGAGTCGAATGACGACCATAATGAAACCTTGATTTGGAGAGGTTTTTCAGGGCGTCGACGGCGCTGACTGTTTCGGAGCCGCATGCACCCGCCGGCCGGAAGCGGGCTTGCGCCGCCCCGGCCCCGGTTCCCCTGATGCCCGCCACCAGCCCATGCGCGCCCTGACTCCTTCCCCGTCTGCCCCCCCTTTGCTCGTGCGCCCGGCCGACGACGCTGACCTGGCCGAGGTGACAGCCATCTACGCGCACCATGTCACCCACGGCACCGGGTCCTTTGAGCTGACGCCGCCCAGCGTGGCCGAGATGACCAACCGGCGAGCGGGGGTGCTGGCGAACGGCCTGCCCTACCTGGTGGCCCAGACCACCGGCGAAGACGCTGTGCCCCGGGTGGTCGGCTTTGCCTACGCCAACCACTTTCGCCCGCGCCCGGCCTACCGCTTCAGCGTGGAGAACTCGGTGTACGTGGCTCCCGAGGCGCCTCGCCAGGGCATCGGCCGCCTGCTGATGGCGGAGTTGATCGCCCGATGTGAGGCCACTGGCTGTCGGCAGATGCTGGCGGTGATTGGCGACTCGGCCAACGCGGGCTCGATCGGGCTGCACGCGGCCATGGGCTTTCGCCCCGTCGGCGTCTTCAGGAACACCGGCTGGAAGTTCGACCGCTGGCTCGACACGGTGCTGATGCAGCGCTCACTGGGCCTGGGCGATGGCCAGCCACCGCGCGAGGCGGCTGGCCCGTCCACCCGCTAAGCCAGGGCAGAGATCGCATGGCCTATCGCAGCAAGACCGTCGCCGCATGGCTGGCCGTACTGGCCGGCCCCCTGGGTGGCCACCGTTTCTACGTCTGCGGCTGGCGCGATGCGCTGGGCTGGCTGCACTTGGCGGCCACGCTGATCGGCGCCGCCGGCGTCACGCGCATGCGCAACCTGGGCCAGGATGACGTCGTGTCCTGGGCCCTCATCCCCTGCCTGGGTCTGAGCATCGCCGCGGCCATGCTGGGTGCCCTCGTCTGGGGCCTGATGCCCGATGAGCGCTGGAATGCGCGCTTCAATTCGGTCAACGCGGGGGGGCGAACCCACCAGACTGGCTGGCTCACCATCCTGGCGGTGGTTGCCGCCTTGCTGATTGGGGCGACGGCGCTCATGGCCACCCTGGCATTTGGCTTCCAGAAGCTGTTCGAGTACCAGGCCCTGAACTGAGCGCCTCTTGAGCTCCCTGCGCACCAACCCGGCCCGTGCCTCGCTGTGGATTGCCCTGTCCAGTGCCTTGTTCGCCCTGATGGCCGCTTGCGTGAAGCAGGCGTCTGTGCAGTACCACCCGATGGAGATCGTGTTCTACCGGGGCCTGGTGGGCGTCGTGCTGCTTGGCATGGCCATGCGCTGGCGCGGCGAAACCCTGGCCACCCGCCACCCCTGGGCTCACGGCTGGCGCAGTGCCATTGGCGTGACCTCGCTCGCGTTGTGGTTCTTCGCCATCGGCGGCCTGCCCCTGTCGACCGCCACCACGCTCAACTACATGAGCGGCATCTGGATCGCGGTGTTTCTCATGGGGGCAGCCATGGTCAACCGCCAGGCCATTGACTGGCGCTTGTCGGCCACGGTGGTGACTGGATTCCTTGGGGTCATCCTGATTCTTCGGCCCACGGTGCAGAGCGACCAGGCCTGGCATGCGATGGGCGGCCTGATGTCGGGCCTGTGTGCCGGGTTTGCCCTGCTGCAGGTGGCTTCGCTGGGCCGTCTGGGCGAGCCCGAGTCGCGCACGGTGTTCTATTTCTCGCTGGGCAGCATGGTGGCGGGCGCTGCAACCATGCTGATGCTGGGTGCCAGTGCCCACACCTGGGCGGGCGCCGGCCTGCTGCTGGCCGTCGGAGGGCTGTCCGCGCTCGCACAGATGGCGATGACCCGAGCCTTCTCCCGCGGCAGCGCCCTGCTCAATGCCGCGTTGCAGTATCTCGGCATCGTGTTCTCGGTGCTGTTTGGCTTGTTGCTGTTCGACGAGCGGCCCGATGTGCTCAGCCTGGCTGGCATTGCCGTCATCATCGGCAGCGGCATCACCGCCACCTGGCTGCGCCTGCGTCAAGTACCCGATACCGCACTGGAGGAACGTTGATGACCCACACCCCGATGGCCGAACACGACACGCTGATCTCTGCAGAAACCCTGCTCAAGCAGGTGCGGGAGAAGGCTCCAATCGCCGTGTTCGATTTGAGCTTCGACCTTGCCAACCCAGCCTTGGGCCGCCAGCAGTTTGAGGCAGCGCACATCCCGGGGGCCATTTATCTGCACCTAGACGACGACCTGAGCGGGCCCAAGACAGGCGCTGCCGCTCAAGCCAACGTCTGCGGCGGGCGTCACCCCCTGCCATCGAGAGATGAGCTTGCGCGGCGGATCGGCCAATGGGGCATCGACCACAACACGCAGGTGGTGGTCTATGACCGCTCGCCTGCCCCGTTCACCAGCATGTTTGCCGTGCGCCTGTGGGGGCTGCTGCGCTGGGCCGGGCACCGACGGGTGGCCGTGCTGGACGGCGGCCTAGCCGCCTGGCAGGCCTTGGGGGGCGCGGTTACCGGGGGACCGTCCACCCAGCGTTCGCCCGCCCAGTTTCAACTGGGGGATCCCTTGCTTCGCATGGCCAGCGCCGCCGAGGTGCTGGCGCAGATTGGCCAGCCGGACCGCCGGCTGGTGGACGCACGCGCGCCCGAGCGCTTCACTGGCGCGGTGGAGCCGCTCGACCCGGTGGGCGGCCACATCCCGGGCGCAAGCAACCGCTTCTTCACGCACAACCTCATCCCCGCGGGCCAGCCCCAGGCTGGCTGCTTCAAGCCCGCCACGCTGTTGCGACACGAGTTCAACGACCTGCTTGGAGACACCCCACCAGACCAGACCATCCACCAGTGTGGGTCGGGCGTGACGGCGTTGCACAACGTGCTGGCCATGGAGGTGGCAGGGCTGCACGGCGGCAGGCTGTATGCCGGCTCTTGGAGCGAGTGGTGTGCCGACAGCAGCCGCCCGGTGGCCCGGTCGGTATGACTGAGGGCGTCTAGCAGGCACCGTTGGGCGTGACCGCACGCCACAACGACCAGCCGGCGCTGCCCAGAATGAACAAGCCAGCGGCTCGAAAGGCATACCGTTCCAGCAGTGTGCCGACACCGGGGCCACCCAGCCGACGCCAGCGCCCCAGGGCCATCGGGGCAGCCAGCAGCCACGGGGCACTGCCCAGGGCAAAGCCCGCCATCACCGCGCCCCCTTGCCACGCGCCACCCGACAGCGCGGCCAGCAGCAGCCCACAGGGAAGCGCTGGCAGGGCCAGGCCCGCCACCGCGGCTGCACCCACCGGGTGGATCCGCCAGACCCGCGGCGCGCCACCCAGAGCCCCTGGCCAGGCCAAGGTGGGCCAACGTCCAGCCCACACCAGCCACAGGCCTGTGGTAGCCGACAGGGCCAGCACCAGCATCCAAAGTGGGTGCGACCATGCGGCTTGGCGGGCAAACTGATCTGCCCATGCGGCAGAGGTGCCAGCCACCGCGCCGGCAATGACGTAGGACAGTGCGCGTCCACCTGTGAAGGCACCCAGCACGCTCGCCACCGATCCGCAGCGGGTCATCGCGGCACAGGCGCCACCGCACATGGCCGCGCAGTGCACACCCCCTGTCAAGCCGAGCAGCAAACCCGGCGCAGCCCAGCTCAGCGAGGCCCAGCTCACAACACCTTGGAGAAACGCCGCCGGTCGATGTCGCGCCTCAGGTAGGCGTCGAACACCATGGCGATGGCGCGCACGAAGAACCAGCCTGTGGTGGTGACCCGGATGGTCCGCTCGGTCACTTCCACCAGGCCATCGTCCTGAAGCGGCCGCAGGGCCTGGAGTTCGTGTGCAAAGTAGGTCTCGAAGCTGATCAGGTGCGCCAGTTCCATCGACTCGAACGACACCTCACCCTGGCACATCAACGCCATGATCACCGAGCGTCGGAGCACGTCGTCACGGCTCAGCTGGAAGCCCCGGACCACCGGCAGGTGCCCGGCATCCAGGGCGTCGGTGTACTCGGACAAGGTCTTGGCGTTCTGGGTGTAGACCGACCCCACCCGCCCGATCGCCGAGACACCGAGGCCAATCGTGTCGCACTCTGGCTGGGTGCTATAGCCCTGGAAGTTGCGGTGCAGCCGCCCCTGGCGCCGAGCCACTGCCAGTGAATCGTCCGGCAGCGCAAAGTGGTCCATGCCGATGTACTCGTAAGCAGCGGCCTGCAGGGTGTTGAGCGCCAGGCTCAGCATGGCCACCTTCTCCCCAGCACTCGGCAACTCTGCGGCGTGGATGCGGCGCTGCGGCTTGAAGCGTTCAGGCAGGTGCGCATAACCGTACAGGGCAATCCGTTCGGGACGGATCGTCAGCACACGATCCAGCGTCTGGGTCATGCTGGCCAGGGTCTGCATGGGCAGGCCATAGATCAAGTCGAGATTGATGGCCTCAAAGCCCACCTGGCGGGCACTGGCCACCAGGGCCTGGACCGACTCGAAGGGCTGCACCCGGTGTACGGCGCGCTGTACGCGAGGATCGAAGTCCTGCACACCAAAGCTGAGGCGGTTGAAGCCCAGTGTGGCCAGTGCGTCAAGCCGCCCAGCGTCCACCGTGCGCGGATCGACCTCGATGGCGTATTCGCCACCAGGCACCATGTCGAAGTGATGGCGCAGCATGTCCATCAAGCCTCGCAGCTCGATGTCGGACAGGAAGGTCGGGCTCCCGCCGCCCAGGTGCAATTGCAACACCGCAGCGCCTTCACCCAGGTGATCAGCCACCTGTTGCGTCTCTCTGGACAAGGCATGCAGATAGGGCCTTGCCCTCTCGTGGTGCTTGGTCACGATCTTGTTGCAGGCGCAGTAATAGCAGAGCGACTCGCAGAAGGGGATATGCACATACACCGACAGGGGCAATGCCAGGCTTCCGATACGCCGCTCCTCCAGCGCCTGGACGTAGTCGGGGAAGCCAAAGGCTTCCACGAATCGGTCGGCGGTGGGGTACGACGTGTAGCGCGGCCCGGGCACGTCAAACCGGGTCAGCAGTTCAGGGGAGATGGTGACGCTCATGGGGTTCTCCTCAGGCCACCCGCTGCAGGAGCGGGCGCTGCGCATACTGGGCAAACTCCGGCGGCAGCTGGTAGTCAGAGGCGGACATCAGGTCCACACCGCAAGCGAGTCCGTCCAGCCAGTCGAGAAACTGCCGCACCGCTGTCTCACCGGCGATGGGGCGTCCGTGCTGCGGCACGATCATTTCAATGTCCAGGGGCCGCACCATGGCTGTCCACAGGCGCAGGATCTTGTTGGCAGCCATGTAGCGGCGATGAAAGCCTTCCATGTGCTTCAGGTGCGGGGCCAGTTCGGTCACCGGGGTGCGTGCCTCCGCACCTCCCACCAGAGAGGCGCCCAGATCGCCGGTGAAGAGGATGCGGCTGAGCGGGTCGTAGAAGTGAAAGTTGCCCTCAGCATGCAGGAAGTGCGCCGGGATGACACCCAAACGCGAACGGCCGAGTGGCAGGGTCATGCCCGAGTCGGGCACCCCCAGCACGCGATCCTGCGTCTTGCCAATCTTGCAAAAGTGGGGCACGAAGCGCTCCCAGATGCGCGACACCACGACCTGGGCCTGGGTGGAGGTGAGCCAACGATCCAGGGAGGCGATGATGTCTGGGTCCGCATGCGAGGCGAGCAGGTACCGCAGTTTGGGCATGCCCACCTCGCGCCCAACTGCCAGGAACAACTCGTTGAACCCCAGGTTGCCACCAGGGTCCAGCAAGGC
>CAZRRW010000117.1:655-7894 GCA_964602505.1 uncultured Burkholderiaceae bacterium | reverse complement strand
ACAAATCACACCGCATAACTGCTCAGATCAGCGGTTGTGCAGACCTTCCCTAACGGCCCAAGCTCGTTAGCTGTGCCTAGCTTCGGCAGCAACAGCCCCGAATTCACCACCAACAGCGTGGGTTACACGTGCCTGCCGGGCTTTAACCAGTATGGCCAGCGCGGGTGGATGACTTCACACCACGTAAGGCACCCGCACATTCGCCCACGCGGCGGGGTCAAAGTCTTTGGTGTTGCGCGTGACCAGCATGTAATTGCCCTCCAATGCGGCCGCCAGAATCAGTGCATCGGGCAGCTTCAGCCCGCTGTCGCGGCGCAACTTGGCAGCAAGTTCCATCACGTCGGGGCTCAAGGCAAGCAGTTCAAAGCGATCCAGAAACTGGCGCAGTTGGCTGCGTTCGTTGTCGTCGCTGGCCCCGGCCATCACCTCCACCCAGGTGATGGGGCTGATCAGGGGCGGCGCATAGCGGGCCAGCTCTGCGCGCGCCGCTTCAATGCCGCGCAAATGGTCAATGAGGATGTTGGTGTCTACGACGGCTCGCATGGGTTCGCTGCGCTTGGCGTACTGAGGCCAGCGGGCTCAGCGCTCCCACTCGCTGCGCAAGGCTTGCTGGTAGCTGAGCGACGGGTCGCTCGGTTGGCCTTGGGCCGCGCCGGTTGCGGCGGGCAGCGGCTTGTCGCGCCACAGTCCAAAGGCCGCGTCAGGCGGCGCAACCGTGGTGGCTCGCTTCAGATACCCCTCCACCGCGCGGCGCACTGCCTCGGCACGTGAAATGCCCTCTCGGGCACACACCGCCCGCAGTTGGTCAAGTTGCTGGTCTGGCAGGTCAATGATGGCGCGCATGATGCGGTTATTATGACTGATGCCGAAAAATGATGCCACATGACGGGGTATCAGCCCGGGCGCCAATTGAACTTATCGACGCCTGGCGCTCACCACCCCCGGCACTTCGGCCACCAGGGCCAGCACCCGGCCCAGGCGTGAGGCGTCGGTCACCTCCACGGTGAAGGTCATGTAGGCGCTGCCTGACCCCGCAGCGCCGCCCCCACCGCCCCCACCACCCTTGACCGACTGGCTGTTCACGCCCACCACGTTCATCTTCTCTTTGGCAAACACCTCAGAGATGTCGCGCAGCAGGCCCTGGCGGTCTTGCGCCTCGATGGACAAGTCCACCGCAAAGCTGGGTGCCCCTGCCCCGCCCGCCTGCCCCTGGGCCACGGCCTGGCCCCAGCCCACGTCAATCACCCGCTCGGGGCTGCGCTTGGCCAGGCTTTTGAAGTTGCTGCAGTCAGCCCGGTGCACGGCCACGCCCTTGCCGCGCGTGACAAAGCCGCCAATGGCGTCGGGCGGGGCGGGCTTGCAGCAGCGCGCCATTTGGGTGAGCAGCGAATCCACCCCCACCACCAGCACGGCACCCTTGCCCGGGGCTTGTGGCTGCCCGGCGGGGCCGCGCTTGAGCACCACGTCGTCCAGGTTGGGCGTGGGCTCGGGCGGGCGCAGGTGGGTTTCGATGGTGCGCAGCGAGAGTTCGTCTTTGCCCACCAGTTCAAACAATGCCTCGGCATTGGCAAGGCCCAGGCCTGCGGCCAGTTCGTCCAGCTTGAGGGCGGTTTTGCCCTCGCGCTGGAGCAGCTTTTCCACCGCCTCGCGGCCCTTGGCCACGGTGGCGTCGTGCACCAGGGCGTTGAACCAGGCGCGCACCTTGGCGCGGGCGCGCGGGCTTTGCAGGTAGCCCAGTTCGGGGTTCAGCCAGTCGCGCGAGGGGCCGCCCTCCTTGGCGGCAGTGATCTCCACCGTCTGGCCGCTGCGCAGGGGGGTGTTCAGGGGCACTAGGGCGCCGTCCACCCGCGCACCGCGGCAGCGGTGGCCCAGGCTGGTGTGCACCGCGTAGGCAAAGTCCACCGGGGTGGCCCCCAGCGGCAGGTCGACCACGGTGGCCTGGGGCGTCAGCAGGTAGATGCGGTCGTCCCCGGTGGCGGCGTGGGGCAGCTTGCCGCCCTCACCTTGGCCACCTTCCCCGTCGCCCACCTCGCGTTCCCAGGCCAGCAGCTGCCGCACCACAGCCATGCGGGCCTGCACCCGCTGCTGTTCACGTTCGGTGCCGCCGCTGACCCCGGCATAGCCTCGTGCGCCAGCCTCTTTGTAGGCCCAGTGGGCGGCGCCGCCGTGCTCGGCAGCCTGGTGCATGGCATGGGTGCGAATCTGCACCTCCAGCGGGCGGCCCCGGCCCTGGGGCGAGTCGTCGGCCACCACGGTGTGCAGCGACTGGTAGCCGTTGGGCTTGGGCCGGGCGATGTAGTCGTCAAACTCTTCAGGCAGCGGGGTAAACAGGGCATGCACCAGGCCCAGGGCGGCGTAGCAGTCTTTCACGTCAGCCACGATCACCCTCAGGGCCCGCAAATCCAGCACCTGGCTCAGGCCCAGTTGCTTGCCCTGCATCTTTCGCCAGATGCTGTACAGGTGCTTCGGGCGGCCCAGCACCTCAGCCTTGACGCCCGCTTGGGCCAAAGCAGCCTCTAGCCGCCTGCGGGTTTGCTCCACATAGGCTTCGCGCTCCACCCGCTTTTCGTCCAGCTCTCGGGCCAGGGCTTTGTAGGTGTCGGGCTGCAAAAAGCGAAAGGCCAGGTCTTCCAGCTCCCACTTGAGCTGCCAAATGCCCAGGCGATTGGCCAAGGGCGCAAACACCTGCAAGGTTTCGCGGGCCAGGGCTTCGGGCACACCCTGCTTGCTGGCGGCGCCGTGGCGCAGGGTTTGCAGGCGCTGGGCCAGGCGCAGCAGCACCACCCGCAGGTCTTGGCTGAAGGCCAGCAGCATGCGGCGCACCCGCTCCAACTGCTCTTTGTCCCGGTCCTTGTCGCGCTCTTTCGGCGCGGCGGTGGGGCTGGGGCCTGCGCTGCGAGCCTGCTGTTGCAGCCGGTCAAGCTTGTGGGCCGCCAGGCCCAGGCCTGCCAGGTCTTCGCCAAAGGCGGCGCTCATCACCACCAGCGGGTCGCTCAGTTGGGGGCAGGCGGCCGCCAGGTAGGCGGCGGCTTGCAGGGTGTGCCCAGCGCCCATGCCGCGCAAGACCTCGGCCACGCCGTCGGCATGGGCCAGCGCGTTCTCGCCACTCCACAAGCTGGCCCCGCCCACCAGGGGCTGCGCAAAGGCCCGCGCCTGCTGGACGAGGGGCGCCTCGTCAGGCGCGGCAACCGCCGCAAAGATGTCGGCGGCCTGCGAGGTGGGGCTCGACTTCACGCCATCAAGAAGTCGGCCACGGCCTGGATCTGCTCGGGCGCGACAAACATCGGGGCATGGCCCACGCCCTCAAACTCCACCAGCCGCGCGCGCGGCCCGCGCCGGGCCATGTCGTCGGCGGTGGCGCGCGACAGCAGGTCGCTTTGCGCCCCACGCACCAGCAGGGTGGGCGCGGCAATGGCGTCGTAGCGCTGCCAAAGCTGGGCCTCGCCAGCGGCGGCCAATTCGGGTGTGACGGCCTTGAAGGCCAGGCCAATGGCCGGGTCGTAGTGCAGCTTCCAGGGCCTGGCACCGCCAGCGGGGTCTTGGCGCAACATGGGGCGCGACAAGGCGTCCCACTGCTCGGGCGTGAAGCTGCCAAAGGTTTGCGACAGCTTCCACAGGTGGTCGCGGGCCTCTTCATAGGTGGCAAAGCGCGGGTCGGCCCCGACGTAGGTGCCAATGCGCGTCAGGGCTGCGGCGTCCAGCCGTGGCCCCACGTCGTTCAAGATGAGCTTGCGCAGTGCGCGTGGGCGCATGGAGGCCACGCCCATGCCAATCAGCCCACCCATGGAGGTGCCCAGCCAGTCAAATTGCTGTGCCCCGGTGGCCTGGAGGGCGGCCAGCACGGTCACCGAGTCGGCCACGTACTGCGGCACCTGGTACATGGCGGCATTGGGCAGCCAGTCAGACTCGCCCCGACCCGCCACGTCGATGCTGACCACCCGAAAACGGTGGCACAGCGCCTGGGCCAGCGTGTCGAAATCTCGCCCCTGGCGGCTCAGGCCATGCACGCACACCAGCACCTGCGGGTTGGCCGGGTTGCCCCACTGCCAATAGGCCACCCGGTGCAGGCCGCTGGGGTTGAGGCACTCCACATGGTGCAGGCTGGGCGATGGCTGGGCGGTGGGCGCGGTCATGGGCCTTGGGGTTCTTCTGAATAATGCATGCTAGCAACGAACTGGCGGGCCAAGGGCTTAGCCTGCACAGGCGGGGCGAGGTGGAAAACAAAAAGGAGTGGAACATGCTGACGCGGAAAACCGCTGTGATCACCGGCTCAACCAGCGGCATTGGGCTGGGCATTGCCAAGGCACTGGCCTGGCACGGGGCCAACATCGTGCTGAACGGCTTTGGCCCGGTGGACGAAGCCATCGCCCAGGTGGAAGAACGCGGCGTGCCGGTGATTCACCACCCCGCCGACATGACCAAGCCCGATGAGATTGCCGACCTCATCAAGACGGCCGAAAAGCAGTTTGGGGGTGTGGACATCCTGGTCAACAACGCGGGCATCCAGCACGTGGCCAATGTGGAGGACTTTCCGCCCGAGAAGTGGGACGCCATCATCGCCATCAACCTCACCAGCGCCTTTCACACCGTGCGCCACGCGCTGCCGGGCATGAAGGCGCGCAACTGGGGCCGCATCATCAACATCGCGTCAACGCACGGCCTGGTGGCGTCGGCCGGCAAGTCGGCCTATGTGGCCAGCAAGCACGGCATCGTGGGCTTTACCAAGGCGGTGGCGCTGGAGACCGCACAAACCAACGTGACGTGCAACGCCATCTGCCCCGGTTGGGTGCTGACGCCCCTGGTGCAGAAGCAGCTGGACGACCGGGTGGCGCGGGACGGCATCAGCATGGACGAGGCCAAGCGCCGCCTTGTGGGCGAGAAGCAGCCCTCCCCCACTTTCACCACGCCCCAGCAGCTGGGTGAGCTGACCGCTTTCCTGTGCAGCGACAACGGCTCGAACGTGCGCGGTGCCGCCTGGAACATGGACGGCGGCTGGACGGCCCAGTAAGCCGCCCGGCTCTAGCGCATCTGCACCGAGCCGTTCACCGTCACACTGACGCTGGCCTTGCCCGGTTCAGCAGGCACCGGGGCCGCAGCCTCGGCCGCCATGGCCACGCCGCGGGCCATCATCATCGGCCGGGGTGAAAACTCGCCCCCGCGCTGCACCGCCACCTCTCGAATCACATAGGCCGACAGGCCGAACAGCCGGGTGTATTCGTCTGCCTGGGCCCTAAAGCGGCCGATGGCCTGCTGAGTGACCTCTTTCTCGGCCGCCTCACGCGCTTCGCGGCTCAGGCCAAAGGCCAGGCTTTGCACCTGCAGCCCGCTCAGGCGGCCAGCCAGTTCAGACACGCGGGCGATGTCGCGGCCTTCCAACACGATGCTGGCCTGCCCCTGCCAGCCGCTGATGCGCGGCGCTTCGCCGCGGGCCGGGTTGGTGTACTTGGGAAACAGGCTGAAGGGGCCGCTGCGCACCTCAAGCTGGCGCGGCACGGCGGCCTTGCGGGCCTCCGCCAGGGCGGCGTCAATGGCCTGCTTGAGCTGGGCCTGCACGGTGGCGGCGTCGGCTGCCTCGCGGTTGATGCCAAGCTGGATGCTGATGAGGTCCTGCGGGACATCGGTGCTGGCCTGTGCGCTGAGCGTGAGCACGTTCTGCAAGGCAGGAGCGGCCAGGGTTGCAGGCACAGAACCTGGCACCTGGGCGTGGGCCATGCGCGGGGCCCAGGCTGCGGCCAGCACGAGCGAAAAAAAACAAAGGCCGCTGGCAAGGCGGCCTGTGAGGCGGGAGGCAGGTGAATGGGTCATCCACCGGTAACGCAGCCCCCCGGCCTCGCGACGACACAACCGGGTGCGCCCCGGCGCGTCGGAAGGCTTACCTCTTGCCCTCCTTGCGCTTGTTGTACTCGGCAAACTGCTTGGGCAGCCAAAAGGCCAGCAAGATGACCCACAGGATGAGGAGGATGTAGTGCACCGGCATCAGGAGCTCCGTTCGAGGTTGGACGACAGGGAAGAAACCAGGCGCCCCAGCACTGCTGCGGTGAGAACCAGCAGCACGATTTCAAGCGCGTAGACAAAGGCATAGCCTGCCGCCGCCTTGGGCAGCAGCGAGTTCGGCCATTGTTGAGCCCCACGTCGCGCAGCACGCCGCCAGTGGCCACCGCGACCCCGGCAGCAGTGGCCTGGACGGCGCCCCAGGCACCCAGCGCCAGGCCTTCCTTGCCCTTGGGGGCCGCCTGCATGGTGGCCGTGAGCGTGCCGTGGCCGAACAGGCCCGCGCCGCAACCGATGAAGAAGGCGCCCATCACAAACAGCGGCGTCGATGGCAAGGTGGCCGAGACGATTACCGCGCCAAAGGCCGGGACGCCAAGCCATACCCCTGCCATGGCCAGCGGCAAGGGGCGCACCCAGCCATTGGCCAGCCAGCGTGAGGCCAAACCAAAGCCGAGCAGCCCACCCAGGGCGAGTGTGGCGCTCAGCCAAGTGGTACCGCCCACGCTCATGGCCAGCACCTGACCGCCAAACGGTTCCAGCAGCACATCCTGCATGGCAAAGGCCATGGTGCCCAGGCCAATCGCCCCTAGGCGCAAACGGGCCTGGGGTTCGGCGGCCAGTTCCTGCCATGCTTGCCTGAAGCTGGGTGTTTGAGCAGGGTCAGGCCCCCGCAAGCGGGCGGGGCGACGGGTTTCCTGCTTCCACAAAGACACCGTGTTGAGCACCAGCGTGATGACCGCACTGGCTTGAATCACCTGGATCAGCCGTGCAGGTGAAAACTCGGTCAGCATGGCGCCGAAGATGAAGGCACTGACCATGCTGCCGGCAAGCAGCATGACGTACATGAGCCCCACCACCTTGGGGTGCGACTCTGTAGGGGCCAGGTCGGTGGCCAGGGCCAGGCCCGCGGTCTGGGTGACGTGCACACCCGCCCCTACCAGCAGAAAGGCCAGCCCAGCGCCCAACGGGCCCAGCCAGGCGGGCCAGTTGGCCGAGTTGTCGCCGCCCGACAGCACCAACAGGGCCCAGGGCATCACCGCCAGGCCGCCAAACTGGATCAAGGTGCCCATCCAGATGTAAGGCACTCGCCGCCAGCCCAGGGCCGACCGGTGGTGGTCGGAGCGAAAGCCGATCAAGGCCCGCAGCGGCGCCCACAGCACCGGCAGCGACACCATGACGGCCACCACCGCCGATGGCACCTGCAGCTCGACGATCATGACGCGGTTGAGGGTGCCCACCATGAGCACC
>CAZRRW010000117.1:0-616 GCA_964602505.1 uncultured Burkholderiaceae bacterium | reverse complement strand
GGCCAGACGCAGCAGGCGCGACAAGGGCAAGCTAGGCGACGCCGCGTCGGCAAGGGAAGAAACCGGGGCCCCAGTGCAGCCAAGCGACTGCCAAGATTGGCGCGAGCGGTGACAGCATTCATGCGTCGGCCCTCATCAAGCGAGAACACCAAGAAAAAAGCCGAACGCGTCGCGTCCGGCTTGTTTGGGTCGGCCTGCGGCGGCCATGGACAGTACTTGCTGCTTAGGTGCCGCTGGCCTAAGACTACTTCTTCGCTTCGACGGCAGGCACCTTACCTTGGTGGTAGGCGGCAATCCAAGTCGTGTTCATGACGAGTGCCACGTGCACGGCAAACGAGCCGATGGCCACCGCGCTGAGGAACAGCGGGATGCCCACCGAGGGCTTCACCACGCACCAGATTTTTCCGTAGATCATGGTTGTTGCTCCTTACTTGAGCCAGGGTGAATAGATGTACGCGAACAAGTGCGCGAGCGCTGCGATGAAGCCGAAGATCTGCGTGCCCTGGATCAGGTGACGGTGGATCTCTTCCGACTCCGCTTCAGTCAGCCCGGTAGGCCACACCTTGGGCGATGTCCCGAAGTCTGTTGAACGCGTGAGCTGAGGTGGCGGCTCCTT
>CAZRRW010000116.1:1150-7920 GCA_964602505.1 uncultured Burkholderiaceae bacterium | reverse complement strand
GCGCTGCGATGCGGTGATGGTGGCCACACTTCGGGCAGACGTTGATGTTCTGCTCAAGGTCGGTCTTGTAGAGCACCGTCTCGCAGGACGGGCACTTCGTCCAAAGGCCCTCGGGCACCGAACGACGCTCGGCCGGGTCGGTCTGCTGAATCTTCGGGGGCAGCAGTTTCTCAAGCCAGGACATGCGTGCAACTCCTATAGATGTGAATCGGCCGCGACCTTGCGGTCATGCGTCCATCGCCTCGCGCACCTCGCGCATGAAGCGGCTGCCAGCGGCCACCACCTGCTCACGCGGTTCATTCTCGATCACCTGGATCAGCTTGGAGCCAATGACGACTGCATCGCTGACCCCAGCGATGGCCTTGGCGGTGGCTCCGTCACGGATGCCAAACCCCACGCCCACCGGCACCTTCATGTGCGACTTGATCCGAGGCACCGTCGCTGCCACCGAGGCCACGTCCAGGGCACCAGAGCCCGTTACACCCTTGAGCGAGACGTAGTACACATACCCCGTGGCCAGGCGGCCCACGTCTGCCATGCGCTGCTCGGTCGAGGTGGGCGCCAGCAGAAAGATCAGGTCCAGGCCATGGGCCTTGAGGGTCTGGGCGAAGGCGGCGCTCTCCTCAGGCGGGTAGTCCACGATCAGCACCCCATCCACACCAGCCTTGGCCGCGTCGCGCACAAAGGCGTCCTTGCCATGGCTGAGGTCATACCGCTCCACCGGGTTGGCGTAGCCCATCAGCACCACCGGGGTGTTGGCGTTGGTCTGGCGGAACGCGCTCACCATGGCCAGCACCTGGCTCAGGCCGATGCCTTTGGCCAGGGCGCGTTCACTGGCCTTCTGGATGACCGGGCCGTCGGCCATCGGGTCCGAAAACGGGACACCCAGCTCGATCACGTCGGCGCCCGCCTGCGCCAGGCCGTGCATCAGGTCCACCGTGATGTCGGCAAACGGATCACCCGCGGTCACGTAGGGAATGAGGGCCTTGCGGCCCTTGGAGGCCAGCGCGGAGAAGGTGGCGGCAATGCGGCTCATCGGTAGGCCCCTGTCAACGCTTGAACGCCACGACGTTCGCGGCGGTCTCCAGCGAGGCCGCACCACCCTTGACGGACTGTCCGCGGCATGAGGGGCGGCAGTAGAAATCAGCGTTAGACAGATCGGCCACAGTGCCGATGTCCTTGTCGCCACGGCCGGACAGGTTGACCAGGATGGACTGGTCGGGCCGCATGGTGGGTGCCATCTTCATGGCGTGGGCCACAGCGTGGCTGGACTCCAGCGCGGGGATGATGCCCTCGGTGCGACACAGGTGATGAAAAGCCTTGAGCGCCTCGTCGTCGGTGACGCCCACATACTCAGCCCGGCCAATGTCCTTGAGCCAAGCATGCTCAGGGCCGACACCGGGATAGTCGAGCCCGGCACTCACCGAATGGGTCTCGGTGATCTGGCCATTCGCGTCTTGCAGCAGATAGGTGCGGTTGCCGTGCAGCACACCGGGCGAGCCGCGGCTGAGCGAAGCCGAGTGCTTGCCACTGTCCAGGCCTTCGCCCGCAGCCTCTACGCCGATCAGCCGCGTCTGCTCGTACCCGATGTACGGGTAGAAGATGCCCATGGCATTGCTCCCTCCCCCCACGCAGGCCAGCACGGCGTCTGGTTGTGCGGTGGCGTCCCCCAGGCGGCCCAGCATCTCGGGCATCTGGGCGATGCACTCTTCGCCGATGACCGACTGGAAGTCGCGCACCATCATCGGGTAGGGGTGGGGCCCGGCCACGGTGCCGATGATGTAGAAGGTGTTCTCCACATTCGTCACCCAGTCACGCAAGGCCTCGTTGAGCGCGTCTTTCAGGGTCTTGCTGCCGCTTTCCACCGGCACCACGGTCGCGCCCAGCAGCTTCATGCGGTAGACGTTGGGGCTCTGGCGCTTCACGTCCTCGCTGCCCATGTAGACCACGCACTCCAGGCCGTAGCGGGCACAGATGGTGGCCGTGGCCACGCCGTGCTGGCCCGCACCCGTCTCGGCAATCACGCGGGGCTTGCTCATGCGCTTGGCCAGCATGGCCTGCCCAATGGTGTTGTTCACCTTGTGCGCGCCGGTGTGGTTGAGGTCTTCACGCTTCAGGTAGATCTGCGCACCGCCCAGCTCGCGGCTCATGCGGGCCGCGTGATAAACCGGGCTGGGGCGCCCCACAAAGTGCGCCAGCTCATAGCGGAACTCACGCTGGAACTCCGGGTCGTGCTGGTACTTGGCGTAGGCGGCCTTCAGCTCGTCCAGCGCGTAGATCAGGGTTTCCGAGACGAACGTGCCGCCGTAGGGGCCAAAGTGGCCGGTGGCGTCGGGCTGCTGGTAGGCAGAAGAGGGGGCAGACATGACAACTCTTTCGTAAGGCGAGTGGTCAACCGGCTTGACGGTCGGCGGCTCGCACGGCATCCACAAACTGGCGCATCAGCTCGGCGCTCTTCACGCCCTTGCTCACTTCAACGCCAGAACTCACGTCAACGGCCCAGGGCCGTAGCTGCGCGATGCCATCACCCACGTTTGCTGGACTTAACCCACCAGACAAAACGAGCGGACAAGCCGCGCGCTGCTGGGCGTTGGCGGGGAGTAGCGACCAATCAAATGCCTTTCCGCTGCCGCCAAACCCCTCGACATGCTTGTCGAGCAGAACCGCCTGCACTGGCGGCATCTCTTGGCGGCTGTCTGCACAAAATTTTAGCAAGTCGAACCCAGGTGCGACCCGGGCCGCACGCCAGTAAGGCCGCCCGGTGGAGCCAGCCATGGCCGCACAGGCGGCTGCGGTTTCGTCACCATGAAACTGCCAGACCAGCCGGGGCATGACCGGGCCCAGGGCCGCCCGCTCCGCCTCAAACTCGGCGGCCGACACATTGACCAGCAGCCGCACCGGCGTCACGCTGGCGGGCAGCCGGGCGGCCAGGGCGGCTGCCCGATGCGCCGTGGTGAAGCGCGGACTCGCCGCGTAGCCTACAAAGCCGACATGGCTGGCCCCGGCGCGGACGGCGTCGTCCACATCCACTTCACGGGTGAGACCGCAGATCTTGATGAGGGTTGGCATGGGAGCGGCTTGACCGGGCACAGCCGAAGCTTACGCCGCTGGCAGCCAGTGGCGCAGTGCCCCCGAGTCCGGCAGGGCCAGGTCAGCGTCATAGACCGGCCCGTCAAAGTAAAGGCCTTCTGGCGGGAAGGTTGGCGCCGCCACGTCACGGTCACGGGCGGCCAGCACGTCCCGCATCCAATCAGAGGCCTGCAGGCCCTGCCCAACCTGAACCAGGCAGCCCATGAGGTTGCGCACCATGTGGTGCAGAAAGGCACTGGCCTCGAACTCGAAGCGCCAGTAGCGGTTCATGGGCTCGGGCCCGACCGGGCAAACGGTGATGGCATGCATGGTCTTCACCGGGGAGAGCGCCTGGCACTCGGACGAGCGAAAGGATGAGAAGTCATGTTCGCCCAGCAAATGCTGCGCCGCCTGCCTCATGGCCTCGCCGTCCAGGGGCCGGAAGCACCAGCCCACCCTCCCCTGGTCTACAGACGGCCGACTTGGCGACTCGCGCAACAGGTAGGTGTAGCGCCGCCGCCGCGCCGAATTGCGGGCGTGAAAGCCCTGATGCACCTGGCGACACCAGTTGACTGCTACAGCATCCGGCAAGAAGCGGTTGGTGCCTCTCACCCAAGAGAACGGCTCGCGCTGCAGCTCGGTGTCGAAATGCACAACCTGGTTGAGCGCGTGTACACCCGTGTCGGTGCGGCCGGCGCACACCACCACCACCCGCCCCTGGCCCACGTCGGCCGCCTTGCTGTCGCCCACAAATTGCGCCAGGGCAGACTCCAGCGCGTCCTGCACCGTGGGAAGGCCCGGCTGGCTCTGCCAGCCATTGAAGTCTGTGCCCCGGTAGGAGACGCCCAGCGCCAGGCGCACGGGTCGTGCCCCTGCAATCAGCTGAGTTCGCCGAGCAGCCGCTGAGCCCTGCCCCTGAGCTCTCCCGTGGCTGAAATCAGCACCTCGTTGATGAGCTGCCGAGCAGCCTCCACATCGCCAATCTGACGAAACTCTTCCGCCAAGGCAAGCTTGGTGTCGGCCTCGGCATCCTCAGCGCCCGGCAGTACGGCCGCGCCGGGGTCGATGGCAGGTGCCCCAGGCAGATCCAGCGAGATGTCCGCGAGATCAAACGACAAAGCCTCACCAGGGTCGGACAAGGCCGGCGACGGGCTGGGCGCGGGAGGCGCAGACAGGTTGAGATCAAAAGACAGGCCTGCATCCAGGTCGAGCGCGGGCGGCGGAGCCGGCACGGGTGCGATCTTCACCGTTGGCTCGGGCGAGGGCGCCGGCGCATCAAGGTCAAAACTGATGTCCAGAGAGGGCGGCTGCACGGGCTGCGCCACGTCGACCTGCATGGCCTGGGTCGCCATCAGACTTGAGGCGGGAACTGGGTCTGCGGGCAGGGAAAAGTCCAGATCCAGATCCAGGTCCACGTCCGTACCGGCCGCTGCTGTCGGCACTGGGGTCGGGGCAGCGGCCTGCTTCAAGGCGCCCGGCATGGTGTTGGGTGACAGCGTGGACGGAATTCCATCCATCACGCCGCGCGATGCCGGCTGAGCCGAGGGTTCGGCTGCCGGCACCCCGCCCGCCTGGTAGAGCGGATTGCTGGGCTCCAGTGCCATGCCCATCTCCCGCACCCGCTCCCAGTCGGGTGAATCGGCGCCCGCCAGGCCATAGGTTTCGGCCGCCAGGGCCTCGAACCCCCGTGCGTCCCTGCGCTTGGCAAAAATTTCCAGAAGCTTGATGCGCACGGAGACCCGCGCCGGGTGGGTTCGGATGGCTTCCTTGAGGATCTCTTCGGCCTGCAGATCGCGTCCGTAGGCCAGATACACATCGGCCTCGGCCACCGGGTCCACGTCGCCCGCAGCCTCCAACTGGCTGGGCGAATAGACCATCGAAGAGCCACTCAGCGGGCCATCCTTGGTATCAATCCGCTGTCCACCACTGGCCCCAAAGAAGGAGTCGGGCTGAAGGCGGCTTTCCAGAAACGAACTGTCCACACCGGCGCCCTTGCTGCCGCGCGCGCGCTGGCGAAGGCGGTAAACCCCGAATCCAGCCAGAAGCGCGACGATGCCCCCTGCCGCGGCCGGCACGAAGGGATTCTCCATCAGGTCATCCAGAAACGACGGCTCCGGCGGAGGCGGAGGAGGCGGTGGCGGCGGTGCCTTCTGCGCTACAGGGGCGGTGGCGCTGCTCGCCGGAGCAGACGCCTTCGAGGCTGCGGGCATCGCAACCGACGCGCTGGCGGCGCTGGGCGAGGTCGCAACCGGGGTTGACACTGCAGTGGCCGCTGGTGCGGCCACCGTCGCCGTCGGCGCAGACGCCTTGCTGGCGGGTGCAGCGGGCACCACGGCCGGGGCAGAGGCCTTGGCAGGGGCCGTGACGGCGGCGGAAGCCACCACGGCAGGCGTCATGGCCTTGGACGCGGAGGCCGAAGGGGCACTGGCTGCCGGGGCGGCCGTGGCGCCCACAGGGACGCCAGCGCCAGATTTGCCCGTCGCAGGAGCCGCAGGCGCTGCCGTACCGGCCGCGATCTTGGCCAGGTCAGCCATGTTCCTGTTGAGCTCAGCCACCCGCGCGTTCGCCTCGGCCTTGGCCCGGTCTACTGCCACGGTGTCGGCTGCCTTGGCGCCGGACGCAGTTCCCTTCTCAAGCTTGAGTGTGTCGGCCGCCGCCGCAGACTTGGACACCTGCGCACTCTTGGTCTCCGCCTTGCCCGCCGCCGAACGAACATTGCCGCCCTCTGGGGCCGCAGCGGGCGCCAGACCCGCCAGCCTGCGACGGTACTCGTTGAAATCACGGCTCTGAAGAACCACCTGCTGACGGGCCTCCGAGGCGGGCACCGCCGCAGCCTCCTGCGATGACGGCACCTTCAACACCACGCCCGCTTTCAGGCGATTCACGTTCTTTTCGACAAAAGCCTCTGGGTTGGCGCGCAGCAGTGCAACCAGCATCTGGTCAAGCGAGGCGGTGTCGCCACGGTACTGCTCTGCAATCCTGGCCAGCGTGTCACCCTGCTTGACCAGATAGCCGTCCCCTGGCGGCGGCGCTGCTGGACGACTGGCCGCTGGTGGCTTGGGCGCCACGGCTTGGCCAGAGGCGACCTCCCGAGCGGCACGCCGATCCGTACGGGCCGGTGCGGTCGCCGGGGCGGCGGCTGCAGGCGGCATGGATGCCGCGGGGGGCAAGACCGATGCCGCCGCGCCGGGCGCGGGCATGGGCCCACGCAGCGCAGGTGGGTCAAACAACAGGGTGTAGTCACGCACCAACCGGCCGCTGGTCCAACTGGCCTCGATGATGAGATCAATGAATGGGTCCTGAACCGGACGGGGCGCCGTCAACGACAGGAACGACCGGCCATCGGGACGGCGCTGCAAATTGATCCGCAGCCCAGAAAGCACGACGTTGTAGTCGAACCCGGCCGCGCGAAACGCGTCCGGTGCGGCCACCCGGACACTCAGGCTCGCGGCCTCTTCGGCACTGATGTCCACGACGTCGATCTCGGCACGCAATGGCTCACCAAGCGCCGACTGCACCGTCAGGCGGCCAAGCCCTAGGGCCTGTGCGCTCAGCGCGAAGGCCATCAGACCGACGCCAGCGATCACCCGCATCCAGCCGGCCAAGCCCACGAATCCGCCCACTCCATCAGCAGACGTTCGATCCGGCAGACCACCGTGCAAGAACCTCGATTCGGACGCGCGCGCTTTCTTCGACATCTT
>CAZRRW010000116.1:0-1140 GCA_964602505.1 uncultured Burkholderiaceae bacterium | reverse complement strand
GCAATCAATCGGTTGACCGACCTGTTCCCCGAGTTACGACGCCGAAGCGCTGGCCGAAAGCGTCAGGCACAGCAGACGACCGGCAGAACAACGCGCCATCATGTGCCGCGCATGACGCCAGCCCTGACGGCCCACAGCTTGTCACGAAAGGCTGTTTCGACAATAGCATCAATGAATTACGGTGACAAGTTTAGACGGCACCGCAATTCGGTGAGCATTTCACGGTGGGGCTGACGGTCTGGGTTACACACCGTTTCGGCATCTGTGGTGGGGCTGCAACGCGCAGCTGAACCCGGGATGCCGACCCCGACGACGCCCGCTAGCGCAGCCGCGCCAGGCGCTCGCGCGCCGCCACCGCCGCCTCCGACTGGGGGTACTGCTTGACCAGGCCTTCCAGGGTGGCGCGGGCCGCGCGGGTGTCCTTGAGCTCCACCTGGCTGTTGGCCACGCCCAACAGCGCGTCGGGCGCGCGCGGGCTGTCGGGCGCGCGGCTGGCCAGGGCCTGGAGTGTGGCCACCGCTTCGCGGTAGGCCTTGTTGGCGTAGTGCGAATTGCCGAGCCAGAAGCTGGCCGAGTCGGCGTAGCCGCTTTGCGGGTAGCGCCGCTGGAACGCCGCAAACGCGCCGGCCGCCCCGGCGAAGTCGCTGCCGCGAAACAGGGCCATGGCCGCGTCAAAGTCGCGCCGCTCCTCGGGCGTCACCTCCACCTGCCTGCCGTCCACCGTCACTTTCTGGGGCTCCAGGCGGCGCAGGCGGTCGTCCAGGGCCTGCAGGCCGTCGCGCTGGCTGCGCTGCAGCTCGGCCACGGTGCGGGCCAGCTGCTCGTCGGCGCCGCGCTGGCGGGCCAGTTCAGCCCGCAACTGCTCAATCTGGTTCTGCAGGTCCAGCAGCGAGCGGCGCAGGCCGATGAGCTGCTCGTTGAGCTGCTGGGCGCTGGCGGCCTGGTCGCCGCCTTGCTTGTTGGCCTGGGCCTGCAGGGCCTCGACCTGCTTTCGCAGATCGAGGATGGCGTTGCGCGCCTCGCCGTCGCCAAAGATCGTCAGCTGGGCCTGCGCTGCGCCTGTGGTCAGCCCGAGGCCCAGGCACATGGCCAGCATGCCCACCCGAAGGCCCAGTGATTTCGGGCTCAACAGCCCTTTTG